>AFXB01000007.1 GCA_000238815.2 SAR116 cluster alpha proteobacterium HIMB100
CTCCTTTTATATGTTACCTTTTATTCTCTTTAATGCCCAATAATCCCATGTTTTCTCGGGATTTATGGGCATAAAAGCGATGGACCTGTCCATTACTGTCCTGTAGAATCTTAACTAAATTGTGGGGTGAATTGTGGGGTGAGTTTATGGCCTCTCACGCTGCGCATAAACTAAGTGCGCTCTTTGTTAAGAAAACAAATAAGCCTGGAAAGTATAGCGACGGGTTGGGTCTCTATTTGATTGTAGAACCGACAGGAAGCAAACGTTGGGAACAACGCCTTACTATTAAAGGTAAACGTTGTGACTTGGGTCTGGGCAGCACAAAGCTTGTAACATTAGAAGAAGCAAGGCTCACAGCTCAGTCAAACAAAAAGACGGCTAAAGATGGTGGCGACCCAAGACAGCTTAAGAAACTTCAAGAAGGGGAGCGGTTAAGCTTTTATGACGTGACGCTATCTGCCCATCAGGTTCTTGTCCCTACATTTAAGACTGAGAAATATGCAGAGCAGTGGCTAGCTACTCTTGAGAACCACGTATTCAAAGTCATAGGACATAAGCCTATTTCCAGCATCACATCAGCAGATATCTTGTCTGTCCTTGCACCTATTTGGACAGAAAAAACAGATACTGCAAAGAAGCTGAAACAGCGTTTAAGTTATATAATGAAGTGGGCTAAGGCTAAGGCATATTACACAGGCGATAACCCTGTTGAGCTAGCTGAACAAGCCCTTCCAAGACCAAAGGGATCTGACAATCATTTTGCAGCCCTGCCTTTCTCTGAAGTGCCCGGTATTATAACAGTATTACAGGACCTTGAGATTCAAACATCAACTAAACTATCACTTCAATTCTTGATACTCACCGCATCACGACAAAAGGAAGTTTTAAACGCCAAATGGGATGAGATTGATTTCAATCTGAACAAATGGATCGTCCCTGCAAGCCGGATGAAAGCAGGTAAGGAACATGAGGTCCCCTTATCGGATCAGGCCCTAAAAATTCTCCAAGATGCAAAGCTAAATGATGGTGACAGCCCCCTGCTCTTCCCAAGTTCTGCCACAGGCAAACCACTCTCAGATAACACGCTTCGACTGGTCCTTCAAAAGAGGCTTAAGCTTGATACAACCACACATGGTCTGCGCTCTAGTTTTAAAGATTGGGCATCAGAGACAACGCATTACCCTAATGAAGTCTCTGAGATGGCATTAGCACACACTATCCCAAATGCCGTTGAAGCAGCCTACCGGCGCGGCAATCTGTTTGAGAAGAGACGGCAGCTTATGAATGACTGGGCTGCTTACCTGTATGGCCAGCAATCTGAGGTCATTCAGCTTACAAGAGGAAACACAGCATGAATGATAACAACCCTGTTCAGCCAACACTGCTGCGGCTCAAACACATCATCGGCGATAAGACACATCCTCCTATCATTCCTCTCTCACGCTCAGCGTGGTGGCAGGGCGTAAAGGACGGTAGATACCCATCACCTATCAAAATTGGAGCGAACACCACTGTATGGCGTTCAGATGATATTCAGAAACTTGTTGATGATATGTGCGCAGGCAAGATGAGCTAAGAGCACCCCATCAAAGATGCACCTGCCTATAATGTTTTTTTTGCCCTTTGTGTTTTGAAAAAATTTTTTTGAAAATGGTGATACAAACGGTACAAGTGATACAACCCTTATGACGCAAGGCTTACAGCTGTACCACTTCTGTATCACTGTCACAGTTTTAAAGGGAACGTGAGACGGAAAATGGAATCTGAAAATAAAAAACCCACAGAAAACACTACTGGTAAAGTTGGTAGCTCACTTGTCTAAACAGCCAAGGTTCAAGGTCCGCGGGCCGCGGACCTGGATGCAAATATTTTATTTAAACAACCGCCTAAAAAAAGACGAGAACAGTTAAAAAATCAGCTTTTGTATTGCTCACTTATTCCTAGAGTTTATTGCAATATAACCTTGTCGCTCGATGTCTGGAAACTGGTCACCCCGGCGAACATAGTTCCCCTCACTAAGTCGTCCGGTTGTTTCAAAATCCCAACGCTCCTCGCGTCCGGTTGCAAGCGCCCTATCCACCACCCGTCTCTCGGATTGTGAGCTAAGCACACGTTGTTTCAGTTCTGCCAAATTCCAATGTGAAGTTGCTATTGCAGTTAATCTTTGTTCATCTGGATGACCTTGACCAGCAAGGTTGTTCAGCTCAAGAGGATCTACTGAAAGATCATAGAATTGCGGCGGATAGGCTTCAGAAAGCACAATTTTTTTGTCCTTGTCGCGCACAGAAACTCTTGGTGCAGCTGTGCCGCCATCAATATGTTCAGCAAAGACTGGGCCGATAACGGTCCCTCCCATCAGAGCGGGGAGCAGACTTCTTCCATCCAGCTGCGTGGGGATTTCGTCATTATCAAGGCCTGCAAGGCCAAGAAATGTTGGGAACAAATCAAGCAATGAAACTGGATGTGTAACTCTTTGTTCTTTTTGATCAGGCAGAGACACAATTAGAGGAACCTGTATGGCGGGGTTGAACAGAGTCTTTTTGAACCACATTCCCCGTTCGCCGATCATATCTCCATGATCAGATGTGAAAACAACAACAGTATTGTCTCCAAATCCAGCCTGCATCAAAGCTTCTATGACATGGCCAAACAACTCATCAATATGGGAAATCATGCCATAATACCCACGTCGCGCACGACGATAATCTTGGTCTGTTAATGCCAGTTTGTGCTGGCTGTAGTGGTAATACAGAGATTGGCTGTGCGGATCACGGTCCTTCAGGGGAATGAACGCTGCACGTGGGTCATCAATCTCCACATCCTGATAGAGGTCCCAGTATTTTTGTTTTGTGACATAGGGATCATGAGGCTGGGTAAGTGAAACCGTCATAAAAAAAGGCCGTGTCTCTTGCCGTCGCTTCAACGCAAAAATCTCACGTCTTGCCTGATGAACAACATCCTCATCATATTCGATCTGCATTGAGTGGGCGACTGGAGCAGCATCACGCACCGTATCCAGTGTGGAAACACCAAAACTGCGTACCTCATTTTCACCACCTGTTATGTCTCTGAAATCCCCATCTGGTGTCCATGACATGTCAGCAGGATAGATTTCAGGAGTAAGCCGCTCTTCAAATCCATGAAATTGATCTGGGCCAACAAAATGCATCTTTCCTGAGATACAGGTATAATAACCCGCCAAACGGAGATAATGGGTGAAGGTAGGCACAGACGCTGGGAATTCTGCGCCATTATCAAAGGCGCTTATTCGTGAAGGCAGACGGCCAGACATCAAACTGCAGCGTGATGGAGCACATAAAGGATATGTGCAAAATGCTTGTTCAAAGACCGTTCCGTTGCGGGCGAGTTTATCCAGATTGGGTGTCTTACATACCGTGCCACCATAGGCTGACAGGACAAAAGCGGTAAGTTGGTCTACCATAAATAAAAGAATATTGGGTTTCCGGCTCACCTGTTTGTTTGCCTCTCTTTAACATAGCGTGCAATTTCGGCTCGGTAGAGGCTCTGGATACGTTCTGTTATCTTTCTGTCTCCCGAACCAATTTTCTTGCCATCAATTTCAGCAACCGGGGTCTGCGCACCAAATGTTCCGGTAAGAAACGCCTCATCAGCTCCATAAGCTTCATATAATGTAAAGTTTTTCTCAAAGACGGGAATATCGTTTGCAGCACACAAATCTATGACTTTTTGTCGGGTAACCCCGTTCATGCAATAATCCCCGGTTGAGGTCCAAACTTCACCTCTTCGAACAACAAAAAAATTGCAGGCATTCGTTGTGTTCACAAACCCTTGAGGGTCAAGCATGAGGGCTTCATCACCGCCTGCTTGCTCTGCCTGAAGACAGGCTATGACACAATTTAGCTTCGAATGGCTGTTATATTTCGCATCCTGACTCAAAGGCAAGCCACGTACCTGTGGCACAGTTGCCAGACGTATCCCGTCATGCCCTAGCGTTTCTGCAGGTTTGGAATGTTCAATAATCGCCACGATAGTTGGACCTGTTCGACTGAGAGAGGGATGTTGAAACGGCTTCACTTTCACCCCCCTGGTGATCATGAATCGGCAGTGCGCATCAGTGGTAATGCCATTCGCGGCGGCTGTATGATTCAAAATTTGAAGCACACCCTCTGGTGTCAGGCCAGTGTCAAGCGATACAGCCTTACAAGAATTGAAAAAACGGTCCATGTGTTCATCGAAAAATGTCCAGACACCGTCATATAGGCGCAGCCCCTCCCACATGCCATCTCCCAACATGAAGCCGCTATCATAAACTGAAACCTTTGCATCTGCTTTTGGAACGATTTTCCCATCAACATATATTTTGATGGTCTCATTACGTGCGTCTTCCAACGAATCGTGAGTTGTTTTGCTCATGATGTAACGATCCTATTTTGGCAAATTTCTTTTAAAACAAGGTCTTCTTCGGTTGCAGAGCGACAAAAAAAGACCCTATTTACTTTTTCGTGTGACTATATCGCACCTATAACTATTAGTTCTCCTCATTTTTCATCCTGTCCTTAAGGAATTCGCCGTATCGGCTAAGTGATGAAATAAAAGCCCAATAAATAAAGGCGATGAAAACATACGTTTCCATGTAATAGGAAATCCATTCACCGGTCCCGAACGCAGCCTGTGCAGACGCCAGCAGGTCAAACAGGCCAATAATAATCACAACCGCGGTTTCTTTGAACGTCACAACCACCATATTGATTGTAGACGGCAGCGCATGACGAAATACCTGAGGCATCGTAATCAACCATAAGACCTGCCATTTACCAAGCCCTAAGGACGCTCCTCCCTCACTTTGGCCCACAGGGATCGCTTGGAATCCCCCTCGGAACACTTCTGCTTGGTAACAAGCAAAAAACAGGGCAAATGCAAGTATAATCCGCCAGATTTTATCGCCTTGCAGCCATTCCGGCAGCAGGATCGGAATAACTACAGCCGCCGTAAATAATGTCGTTAGCAAAGGCAAAGAACGGATTAAATCAATTATCAACGACGCAATCAGCCTGACCAGAGGTAAGCGAGATCGTCTCATCAGGGCCAGACCAAGCCCGCCTGGCAACCCCAACAATACGACGGATGAAAATAAAAACAGGACAAGTGATAATCCACCCCATTTATCTGTTGTCACCTTTGTTAGACCCAGCGCACTACCTTCCATCAGAAGATAGTAGCCTGCAAAGCCGACAACCCAGAGGGTGACAATCCGTTTCGCCTTCCAAAACCAGGGGATACAAGACAATATGATAGTGAAAATAATCGCAAATGCTGCTGTGGTTGAACGCCAATGTTCATCATAGGGGTAAAGTCCAAACAGGATCAACCTGTGACGGGCATCGATAATTGACCAACACGCCCCTGCAATCTCTTCTCGGCACGAACCAACTTCTTCAACTGTCCACACTGACCTAACGACAGCCCAATCAAAGGCCAACCAAAACAACCAGCCCAAAAACATTGCAACTAAAATTGTAATCGCACCGTCTAGCCGTGTGGCAAAGGCTCTCCGCCAAAGGCTTGTGAGCATGGAATGTGGAGGATGAGCCACACCCATCAGCCAAACCCTTTGAGAGTGAGTTTAGCATTAAGCCAATTTATAAATTGGGCCATGGTAAAATTCACGGCAAGAAAGCTGCCCATCAGTATTGCAATAAGTTCAAGCGTCTGCCCTGACTGATTGATCGATGTGGACACAATATAAAACAAGTCAGAAAAGCCAATTGCCACCCCAACAGTTGTAGCTTTCATGATAAAGATCCATTGGTTGCCCAGAGGCGGAACAATCGAGCGCAAAGCGATAGGCACTTTTATTGTCCACCAAATTCCAAAACTCTTTAAACCAACACTCCTACCTGCTTCAACCAACCCTTTAGGGACTTCGTCGAGCCCCCCGCGAACAACCTCTGCTATGTAAGCTGCGCCATAAAATACAATGCCAACAATCATTGCCACCAACTCCACTGAGAGCATGCCTCCGCCGCGGAATCTGAGCCCTTTTAGTTCTGGCACAGACACAATATCTGACCCGGCAGGAGATAAACCAACTGCAGCCAAGATACAAACAGCCAAAATTGTAACTAGCCAGACCCCAATTGCCTTCCAAACAGCGCTCATCATTCTAATTAGAATGACTGCAAAAACAATTGATGAAACAACGATAACAAGGAGTGTAGTTAATGACAGATTAAGGGACGGAACAGCAACACCTCGGTTTGAGAGAAATAGTATATCTGCCACTGAATACGCACTTTTCGGAGAAGGGAAATGAATTAATATCGAATATAAAAAAACCACCTGAAGGATCAGAGGTATATTCCTGAATATCTGCACATAAAGACTGGAAAGAACCTTAAGGCCAAGAATGTCGCTATCTCGCATAGTACCGATAACAAAACCGAAGATGGTTGCAAAGAAAATGGAAATAAATCCTACAAACAAAGTATTGAGAAGCCCTATTGTCAATGTGCGGGCGTAAGTATCGTCAATGCTTCTTTCGATTAAGGAAAATGAATAGGCCCAGCCAGTGGCTCGCTCAAGAAATGAAAAGCCTGATGTGATACCAAGGGCTGTTAAATTTGTTTCCGCACTGCTGATTGCACCATAGATAACAGCTAGCGTTACAGTAACAAGAGCCAATTGGACGCAAATGTCGCGCCCACTCATTCGGTGAAAGTCTCGCCAATTCAGCATAAGAAATCTACACAACAGGAGTACCGCCCTGCATTTACGCAGGACGGCACTTTTTTAATCGCACGTTCTTTAGTCAAGGATAGGAGAATAGAGAACTCCGCCATTACTCCATAGATTGTTCAGACCGCGCTCAAGCTTGTATGGAGATTCCGAACCGAGATTGCGTTCGTAAATTTCACCAAAATTACCCATCGCGGCAATCATTTCACGAGCCCAAGTATCACGCATGCCTAGACGTTCACCCATACCTTTGTCTACACCAAGCAGACGGGCAACTGTCGGGTTAGGCGGACTTGCAACCATTTGGTCTACATTGCCTGAGTTGACCCCAAGCTCCTCGGCTTTGATGAGAGCAGCAAGCATCCAATTCACGATATCAACCCATTTCTCGTCACCCTGCCGCATGGCGGCGGCGATAGGCTCTGCAGACAATTTGTCGCCAAGAATGACATGCTGATCAGCATCATCAAATTGGTTGGCCAGCAGCACAGCGATCGCAGGTCCCCAGGCGGCATAGGCATCACAGCGTCCTGATTTGTAGGCACCGATGACTTCTGCTGTCTTTTCGAAGCTCACCATTTCGTGTTGGATGTTTTCACTCTTCAGGTGGTCAGCGACGATACGCTCGATCGTGGTCCCAGCAGCAACACATACTGTGCCGCCATCAAGACCCTTTACAGTATCAATGCCCAGTTCTTTACGTACCATAATCTGTGCGCCACCAAAGAAGTATGGAATTGAAAACTGCAAACCTAGCTCGGTATCGCGCCCCATGGTCCATCCGGTTGCCTTGATCACAACGTCCACATCCCCAGACTGAAGCGCGGGAAAACGTTGCGCCCAACTCAACGGGACGATTTGGTTCTTATCTGGAGACCCAAGAATGGCAACAGTCAAGGCACGACAAAGATCGATATCAAGACCCTTCCATTCATTTTTATCGTTCACTTCAACAAAGCCAAAATAGCTCCCATTATGGCCGGAACACAAAAGTGTCCCACGTTCCTGAACTTTTTGTAATGTTGGACTGTCAGCTAGAGCCGCAGAGCCCACTCCAACAACCCCGATAGTCGCTATCGTTGCTGCAGCTAATTTTCGTAATATCTTCATACTAACCCTCCCTGTTTGTTCTATATATCAGCACGATCATTTCATATATCGATAGTGACAGGCAGAAAAATAGGTGTCAAGTTGGCAGAATGTTAAGGTGTCGAGGTTGGAAAAAGAGCTGAACAGTTACTGTGCTCTGAAAAAATACATTTACTGCCCAAGAAGCGGAAGAGCGTCTTTAAGGTCTGACTTTAAGCTGTCTATATTTTCAAATCCTATATTGAACCGGACAAGTTGGCCGTCTTCTCGCCACGTGCTTGCTGTTCGGACTGGCTTAACTGGCAGAACTAGACTTTCATACCCTCCCCAACTAACGCCGATACCAAAATAATGTAGTTTGTCAACAAATGCTCGAATCTGCTGGTCTGAGCAGGGATGAAAAATCACACCAAATAAACCGGCAGCCCCGGTACAATCTCTCTTCCAGTATTCATGTCCAGGACAGTCTGCAAAGGCGGGATGGAGGATACGCTTTACTTGTGGCTGTTCTTTTAACCATCGGGCAATCTCCCGGCCAGCTTTATCTGCCTGTTCCATCCGCATGGCCAATGTCCGAATCCCACGTAAAGCAAGAAATACCTCCTGACTTCCCGTTTTATCGCCATAAGCCATAGTGAATTTGCGGATTTGTTCATCCAATGATTGGTCTGCACACGCAACAGCACCCATCATCGCATCTGAATGGCCACAAATATATTTTGAAATTGAGTACAAAACCACATCAACACCCAATTCAAGTGGTCTACAAAAGCAGGCCGCGAACCAGGTCCCGTCAATAATGGTTTTCACATTATTTGGTTTTGCAGCCGAGACTATAGCCCGAATATCGGGAAACTCAAATGTACCGGACCCGGGCGCTTCAAACATTATTGCAACGGTGTTTTTTCTAAACAAGCCGCCTATCTTAGCGCCAATCATGGGGTCAAAATATTCAATCTCAACACCACGCGATGCCAAAACAACATCACAAAAATTTCGCGTATTTCCATAAACATGATCAGCGACCAGCAAGTGATCACCCGGCTTTGTGACAGTTGACAATGTCATTGATATTGCAGCAACGCCAGATGAAGTGAGGGTCACGCCGGCAGCGCCCTCCAGTTCAGCAAGGACAGATTCAAATTGAAAACTCGCTTCATTTCCGTATCGGCCATAATACATAGTGCCTGACTGATAGCGTTTATCACGGGCCTCCTCAAACGCACTCAAACTATCGAAAACCATCGTTGAGCCAAGCTCAATAGGCAGGTTAACATGTCTGCCTTCAATCCGACGGGGGCGACCCATTTCAACGAGGACATCTTGAATATTTGATAAATTCTTAGCCATGCTTCCTATCCGGAACAATTAAATGAGCCAATTATAATATTCACATATTGTATCACTATGCAGAATAATTGTATCATATAACAACACATAAAACGTAACAAAAGCTTAGAACGGTCTCATGAAAACAACTAGAACATCATTAACCTCTAATCATTGGGGTGTTGGGCTGGTAGAGACTATTGATGACGAAATCATTGGTGTGCACCCTTTTGCAGAAGACCCAGAACCATCTGACTTAAACAAAAATATTGTTGAAAGTATACATGGTGAGGCACGTGTACTTCGGCCTGCGTTCCGCAAAAGCTGGTTAGAAAACGGACCAGGCCGCTCCTCAGTCGAACGCGGCAAAGATACGTTTGTTGAAGTTGAATGGGATGAGGCGTTAGAGCGAATTGCAAATGAACTTTCACGTGTACGGAATACTTTTGGAAATGAGTCTATTTTCGCAGGCTCTTACGGGTGGGCAAGTGCAGGCCGGTTTCATCATGCACAAAGCCAGTTAAAGCGCTTTTTAAATACACAAGGCGGGTTTGTGGGCTCAGAAGGAAACTACAGCTATAATGCTGCCCTTGTTTTTATGCCTCATGTTGTTGGCGATTTTCGCGAAAGCGTCGCCGCCGCAACCAGATGGAATGTAATCAAAAACCATACGAAACGTGTTGTTTGTTTTGGTGGGGTTCCCACACGAAACGGGCAAATTTCGGATGGCGGAATCTTTAAACACCGTTTGCCCGGCAATCTCAAAGACTGTGCAGATTCTGGAGTTAAGTTTATAAATATCAGCCCGCTACAATCTGACCTCTTGCCAGAGCTTGAAGCAGAATGGATGCCAACCTGGCCTGGTTCAGATACAGCAATAATGATGGGGCTGGCCTATACCCTTCTCTCTGAAAACCTTCACAACCAAGAATTTCTGGACACATATACCGTTGGGTTCCCACAAATAGCGGCTTACATAATGGGGAAAACTGACGGTCACCCTAAAACTGCTGAATGGGCGGAAAAACAGTCGGGTGTCAAAGCTGACCGTATTAAATCTTTAGCCCGCGAAATGGTGCAGAACCGAACTATGATCTCGGTTGCTGCAGGAGTGCAGAGAGGTGATTACGGCGAACAACCTTTGTGGATGGCTGTCACCTTAGCGGCTATGCTTGGTCAAATTGGCTTGCCCGGTGGCGGATATACAATAGCGTATGCAGTAAACGGAAATGTTGGCAACACTGAACGTTTGTTCCGTGCAGGGGCGTTGAGTCAGGGTACCAATCCGGTTAAATCATATATTCCTGTTGCAATGATAGCTGATCTGCTGCTCAACCCTGGCGGCCATTATCAATATAATGGCCGCAATTGCACCTTTAACGACATCAGGTTAGTCTGGTGGGCGGGCGGAAACCCATTTCATCACCACCAAGACTTAAACCGTTTGCGCAAGGCATTCCAACGGCCAGAGACAATTATCGTTAACGAAATCAATTGGACAAGCACAGCGCGGCACGCAGACATTATTCTGCCTGTTGCGAGCCCTCAAGAAAGAACAGATTTTGGCGCAGGCAAATCGGACAACGCACTTATTCCCATGCCGGCGGCTATAAGCCCTGTTGGTTCCAGCAGAACAGAATACGAAATTTATGCAGAACTAGCCGAACGGCTGGGCAACCGCGAGCTTTTCACGGAGAACAAAACCAGCAACGATTGGCTCAATGAGTTGTGGGAGGTCACACGTGAACGTGGACGGCAAGCTGGAATGAATTTGCCAAACTGGAAAGACTTTATCTCAGGCGATGCCATTGAGCTGCCTGACCCCTCTCCAAATCAGGTCTTTCTATCTGAATTTCGGACGGACCCACATGCACATCCTTTAAAAACACCAAGCGGTAAAATTGAACTTTATTCTGAGGTGATTGCGTCTTTCGCGCTTGAAGATTGCCCTGGTCATGCCACGTGGTTCCCACCAAGAGACGTGAAGGTAGGTTTGAAGAAAGAATATCCACTCTATCTTTTGTCTGGCCAGCCAGCGACGCGTCTGCACAGCCAGTTTGATAACGGCACTTATTCAAGATCCCAAAAAATTGACGGACGCGAGCCCGTATTTATACATCCTGATGATGCCGCTTTACGGGGCATACAGACCGGTGATATTGTTGAATTATTCAACAAGCGCGGCGCATGTCTTGCTGGTGCCCGAGTAACAAATGAAATCGCAAGAGGAAATGTGTTTTTGTGGACTGGTGCATGGTATGATCCCGATTTTAACGTTAATCAGGACCGTGACCGGCACGGTAACCCAAACACACTCACCCATGATGAAAAAACATCATCTCTTTCCCAAAGCCCCGCTGCCCACTCTGCCCTTGTTGACATTCAGAAATTTGCTGGGCCGGTTCCGGATATCACAGTTCATCATCAGCCAGAATTTACCATTCTTGCAGAGTAATCGCGATTATGACTGAAGAACTTGAAAAGAAATTGCCAAAAGTCGATTCTACCCTTTCAAAAGGCCTATCAATTCTAGAATATTTGACGGCGTCTGCAGAAAGCAAAGGCGTAAGTGAGCTCTCCAGAGAGTTAGGGTTGACCAAATCCAATACATACAGGCTTCTGCAAAGCCTGATCACATTAGGCTACGTCTCACAGATGCCTGATAAAAATTATGCTGCATCTCTTAAAACCTGGCAGGTTGGTCGGCGTGTGATCGATCAAATGAACCTGCGAGAGTTGTATCAGGAAGAAATGCAGTGGTTGTCAAAACAAACCGGGGAAACAGTGTATCTTGCGGTTCAGGATTCATTGGCCGTGGTCTATCTCGATAAAATTGAGAGCCTCAAGCCAATTCGGTCATGGAACACAGTTGGCGCCAGCGTCCCTCTTCATTGTGTTGGTACAGGCAAAGCAATTCTGTCGGTCAAGTATGAAAAATTAAGAGCTCAACTAGCTGATAAGTTGGAAAAATTTACTGACAAAACGATCACAGATATAGATAAACTTGATGAAGATATGGCCGAAACCAGAACCCGTGGTTATGCATTTGATTGTGGAGAGTACAGAGAGGGAATTCTCAGCTTTGGAGCGCCTATCTTGCTCCCCAACAGAGAAGTAATCGCCGCAATCGGCCTTTCAGTACCTGAGGTCAATCTACCCAAAGAGGGCGCTGAAGTTTTAGGCAGGGTCGTGGCTGAAGCTGCATTAAGAGCCTCCGGAAAAATTATCCCACGTTAAGGGGATAACGGCTCTTTATATTTCAGGCTTTTCTATAGGGCCGCCATCAGCTGTCCATCTTGAGAAGCCCTCACGAAGATGTGAGGCGGTAAACCCCATTTCTTGCAAGGTGGCGACGGTAAGAGCCGAACGCCAGCCTGATGCACAGTGAAACACAAACCTTTTGTCTTCCCCAAAAATATCTTTGAAATAGGGGCTTTCTGGGTCAACCCAAAATTCGACCATTCCTCGTGGAGCATGAAAACTCCCTGGGATAAAACCACTGCGCTGACGCTCGCGAATGTCACGTATATCGACTATGACAAGATCTGGGTCTTTCATCATCTCGATTAAATCCACAACTTCAACTTCTTCGATCTTTGAACGGGCTCGTTTTACCAATTCTGCTGAGTTCATCTTGAGCTTTTTCATTACATTCTCGTACTGATATACAGAACAACGATTTCAAATATTGACACGTTTTGGGCAATCTGGCAACACTTATACTGAAGATATTAAGGGGTGTGAATAATATGGATAAAGCTGTACCGATCTCATTATGGGACTCATCAGCAATCGAGCCCAATTATCAGGCTCCTCTTGAACTGGACGAAGCTATAGATGTTGCTATCGTCGGCGGCGGCTTCACAGGTCTCTCAACAGCGTTACATGGGGCTCAAAAAGGCCTTAAATGTCATGTCTTTGAAGCACATCAGATAGGGTTTGGCGGTTCCGGCAGAAATTGCGGACTAGTCAATGCGGCATTATGGTTGCCGCCTCAAAACGTCAGGGAAAAGCTTGGGCCAAATTATGGGCCACGATTTATTGAACGATTTGGTGGCGGGCCTGAATATGTATTTCATCTTATTGAGAAACATCAAATTCAATGTGAAGTCACCCGAACGGGAACAATTCATGGTGCCCATTCTCCTAAAGGGTTCGAAGAACTCAAAGGTCGGCACAAGGAATGGCTAAGACTTAAAAAGCCTGTCGATCTTTTGGGACGGGACGAAGTGTCTGCACTGATTGGCACAGACAAGTTCTATGGCGGCCTGCTGGATCATCGCGCAGGAACCATCAACCCGATGGGATATTGTCGCGGTTTAGCCCGCGCCGCCCTGAGCGCGGGGGCGACGATCAGTACAGGCACGAAAGTCACGAACCTTATCAAAGAACAAAATCACTGGGTTGTTGAGACAAGCCAGGGTAGCATAACGGCAAAAAATGTAGTGTTGGGCACAAATGCCTACACTGACCAGTTATGGCCTGACCTGAACCGCGTGTTCACAATGATTCACTATTTTCAACTTGCAACGACACCGCTTGGGCCGGAAGCGGACCATATTCTGCCAGGAAAGCAAGGTCTGTGGGATACCGGTCCCATCATGTTTAATTATCGACGCGACTCATTTGGGCGCTTGTTGATAGGGTCCATGGGCAAAATCGTCGGCTCGGCTCAACGCGGACTTTCAAACCTCTGGGCAAAACGCCAAATCAAAAAGATTTTTCCAACTCTAGACAATGTTGAATTTGAAGAAGCCTGGCATGGGCAAATCGCAATGACGCCTGACCACCTCCCCCGGATTTATGAGCTTGATAAAAACCTGTTCACACCCATTGGCTATAATGGAAGGGGCATCACCACCGGGACGATATTTGGGCAGGCCATGGCAGAACTTCTGACAGGCATGAAACCAGAAGACCTTCCTCTCCCGATAACCGATCTTTCAATTGCGCCTTCTGCCCCACTTATGTCTCGCCTTTACCAAACCGCTTTTACGGCAAATCAAATCTTCAGAACAGTATTTTAATCGATTGAGCATGAATCAGAACGCAACCCGTGTCGGGGTCGATATCGGTGGCACATTTACAGATGTTGCCCTAGAAACCCAAGAGGGACTGTTCACCGCTAAGGTGTTGACTGACTACCAAGAGCCTGAGCATGCCATTCTGATGGGCATAGAAGAGGCAGCAGAGCGTGCTAAAATTAACTTACGCAGCATAGAGCAAGTTATTCACGGAACAACACTTGTAACAAATTCCCTGATTGAGCGCCGCGGTGCCAAACTTGCCTTCATCACCACGGAAGGATTTCGAGATGTCATCGAAATGAGATCGGAAAATCGGTTTGAGCAATATGACCTGAATCTTGAACTTCCCAAGCCTCTGGTTGCCCGCAAAGATCGATACACCATAAATGAACGCATAGGCCCAGACGGTGAAATTTTACTCTCAGCCAGTGATAAGGAAATCAATGAATTAGCAGCCAAGATTGTTGCGGAGAAATATGAGGCTGTAGCCATAGGCTTTCTGCACGCTTATGCAAATGATGTTCATGAGATCAAAATGGAACAGGCGCTGCGAGCTCTGCTTCCTCACCTATCTATCTCCATTTCTTCTGTTATTTCTCCTCAAATGCGTGAATTGCCGAGATTTAATACAGTGATTGCAAATGCGTATGTCCAACCACAAGTTGCCAGCTATCTGGGACGACTGGTAGATAAACTTCGCAATGCATCGATTCCTGCACCTATATTTTTGTTGCATTCTGGCGGCGGCCTCATCTCTGTAGAGACGGCAACAGAACAGCCCGTTCGTTTACTCGAGTCCGGCCCTGCTGGCGGGGCGATATTTGCAGCAAACTATGCAAACGCACATAAGCTTAAAAAAGTGCTGTCCTTTGACATGGGCGGGACAACAGCAAAAATTTGTTTAATTGAAGACAGCGAACCAAAAACAGCAAACTTATTCGAAATAGCTAGGACATACCGGTTCAAAAAAGGCTCTGGTATGACTGTATCAACTCCCGTAGTGGAAATGGTTGAAATCGGTGCCGGTGGTGGATCTATTGCGTCAATTGATGATATGGGGCGCATTCAAGTAGGTCCGCAATCAGCTGGGTCAGAACCAGGACCAGCCTGCTATCAACTTGGCGGAAGCGAGCCTACAGTCACAGATGCAAATCTGAAACTCGGTCGTCTTGATCCTGACAATTTTGCTGGGGGATCAATCCCCTTATCCCTTATTGCATCTCAAAGGGTTCTCTCAGAGAGGCTTGGGTCTAAAATCAACATCTCCAGTGAAGAAGCTGCATTTGGCGTAACTGAAATTGTCGACGAAAATATGGCTAATGCCGCTCGCGTTCACACCGTTGAAAACGGACGTGACATTGAACATTTCACCATGATTGCCTTTGGTGGTGGCGCCCCCTTGCATGCTTGTCGTCTATGTGAAAAGTTGAATATCAAAACGCTGCTAATTCCGCCTGGGGCTGGCGTTGGTTCAGCGATAGGTTTTTTGCGCGCACCCTTCAGCTATGAGGCGAGCAAAGGATTATTTCAGCAATTAGACAATTTCAATCTGCTTAGAGTGAATCAGACACTCAATAGTTTGAAAGAAGAAGCTATTGCGTTTGTGGATCAAGGCGCACCACATGGCGTGCGAAATGTAAAGCTCACCGCATTTATGCGCTATTCAGGGCAAGGATGGGAAATACCTGTTTTGCTGGATTATCGCGAATTTACAGCTGAAGATGTGGACAGCATCAAAGCCAAGTTTGAACAAAGCTATGAAACTTTGTTTGGTCGTACGATTAAAGGACTACCAATCGAGATCACAAACTGGTCTCTAAGTGTTTCCAGCCCAAAAGCTAAACATAAAATGGTGAGCCGCCATGATGGTGGTAATCTGGTAAAAGGTGGGCCAGTGAGGCATTTCTATGATGCTGCCCGGAGACAAGAAGTTGAAGCGCAAGAGGTAAGACGAGAGGAAATAAAACCAGGGGCCAAAATTATTGGGCCGGCTGTTATTGTTGAAGAGGAAACATCAACAATTGTAACCTCATCATTCTGTGCAATTGGGCAAAGCGACGGAAGCTTGCTGCTGGCTGCAAAGGATATCTAGAATGACACCAACCACCATAGATTATCAAATCATGTGGAATCGTCTGATTGCCGTTGTGGAGGAGCAGGCCACTACACTGATACGAACGGCTTTCTCAACATCTGTGCGCGAGGCAGGCGATCTCTCTGCTGGATTGTTTGATCGTAGCGGTCGGATGATAGCCCAGGCAGTTACAGGCACACCCGGCCACGTGAATGCAATGGCCGAAAGTGTAAATCATTTTGTCGCCGAAATTGGCAGACAAAATATTTTTGAAGGTGATGTATTCATAACAAACGATCCATGGCTGGGTACAGGCCACCTTCACGATATTACCGTTGTAACGCCTGTGTTTCGAAACAAATTGCATATCGGACATTTTGCTTGCACAGCCCATGTGGTTGACATAGGGGGTCGTGGTTTTGGGCCTGATGGCAATGAAGTATTTGAAGAAGGTCTTTTGATCCCAATCACTAAATTTGCTGAGCGTGGAGAGGTATCTGATCTTTTGCTAAAAATGGTGCGCGCAAATGTGAGAACACCAGACCAAACTGTCGGCGATATGTATTCTCTTGCCGCCTGTAATGAGGCAGGTAACCGCCGCCTGCAATCCATGATGGACGAATTTGAAATAGGCGACCTTGAAGGTTTGTCTGACTTTATTATTCAATCAAGCCGCAAAGCCACTTTAGAAGCGATTGCCAAAGTCCCAGACGGCTGTTTTGAGCAAGATATGCACGTCGATGGCTATGATGTCCCTGTTCACATGATGGTCTCTTTAAAGATTGAAGGTGAGACCCTATCCGCAGATTTTACCGGCACATCAGGAATGAGCCAATATGGTGTGAATGTACCAGAGGTCTACACACGGGCTTACGCCTGCTATGGTTTGAAATGTGCAATCGCTCCGCAAGTGCCAAATAATACAGGTTCCCTTGACCCGTTTACGATCACCGCACCTGAGGGGTGTATCTTGGCGGCTAAACGCCCTGCCCCTGTTTCAGTTCGTCATGTGCTTGGCCATCTGGTGCCAGATGTTGTTCTGGGAGCTTTGCACAAAGCATTGCCTGGTGTGGTTCCTGCTGAAGGCGCAAGTGCGTTATGGAACATCCAGATTTCAGCGCGAGCCAGCGCCTCAGAAAGTGAGTTACCTAACCGAGAAATATTGATGTTCAATTCAGGCGGAACAGGCGCAAGACCTAATGTTGATGGGTTATCGGCGACCGCATTCCCATCTGGCGTTTCAACAATGAGCGTAGAAGCAACAGAACATGTCGGCCCGATCACTGTGTGGAGAAAAGACTTGCGTGAAGGTTCTGGGGGCGCAGGCGCATTACGTGGAGGGCTTGGTCAAACAATTGAAATTGAACCCCGCGAGGGTTATGATTTTTACTTTAACGCCATGTTTGACCGGGTTGAACATCCTGCCAGAGGCAGGGAAGGCGGCGCAAGTGGCAGCGCAGGCCGCGTAGAGCTTGCTGACGGCACAAAATTAAAAAGCAAGGGACGACAGCTTGTCAAAAATGGACAACGCTTGAAATTGAGCCTGCCAGGTGGCGGAGGATACGGAGACCCTATGAGACGGCCTCGGGGACAGGTCAAGTCTGATTTGGATGCAGGATTGATTACAAAAGAACAAGCAAGCGACGATTACGGGTTTGAAAGTTAAAAATGTTTTGCTGAAGGAGCTTATCGATGTCTAAACGAAAACTGGCACTTGTGACTGGTGGTGCACAGGGTATTGGTTATGCTTGTGCGGAAGCTCTAGCAGAAGATGGTGCGCGCATCATTCTTGCAGATATAAATGAAGCGGGCGTGATGGCTGCTGCAAAAAAGCTTGGCCATAAGACTATTGCGATAGCTTGCGATATGGGCGATGCTGAACAGATTAACAATATGTTCGACATGATAGAAGCAGAGCATGGTACGATAGATGTCCTGGTTAATAATGCAGGAATAGCAGAACCAGGTGATTTTCTGTCCTATAACCTTGAAACGTTTAAACGTGTGATTGACGTAAATCTCTGCGGGGCATTTATTGCTTTGCAGCGCGCGGCAAACGCAATGGTAAATGCAGGTATTGAAGGGGCAATAGTGAACATGTCTTCAATCAATGCCGTTGTGTCTATCCCGGCAATTCCGGCCTACTGCGCATCAAAGGGCGGCGTTATGCAGTTGACGAAAGCCTCTGCTCTAGCACTTGCACCGCACAACATCAGGGTAAATGCCGTAGGTCCTGGGTCAATTGACACCGAAATGATGGCCGGTGTGAACGCAAACCCAGAAGCTATGAAAATGGTCATGTCACGCACACCCCTAAAGCGTATCGGCAGCGCCCGTGAAATAGGGGATGTCGTTGCCTTTTTGGCAAGTGACAAGGCGAGCTACATAACAGGTGAGACCATTTATGTTGATGGCGGCCGGATCGGTATGAACTACAACTGCTAGCTGTCACCAAAATCTCCTTCTGACAACATTCCAGAAAGTGAAGCGTTCTAAACATATCAGCACTTTGAAAGTTGCAAATTGCTGTTACGATGTAATTTTAGTTGGGATTCTAGGGGGAGTCCCACTGAGGGTATTGGACCGGCTAGGATTTACCGCCCAAGAGGACACATAACTAACACGAACCAAAGTTTGTATTGGACTGAATCTCAACTATCCGTCACAGCCTCTGCCAACCCATCAAAGGTCCGCTGTCCGAGAGCCGCAGACCGGCCTTTTTAACCCCACCCCCCAATCAGATGTCCAAATTTGACTGGCACAGGCCATCAGTAACCCCAAACGAAACTACCCTCCCCTTAAAGAGCAGGCTTTTTAGATGAAAATGTGGGGGTGAATGTGGGGTGAGTTAAATATTTGGCAAGAAAAAGACTCTATTACAAGCACTTGCAGAAGAGTGTGAAGGAGTCCCGGGGAGCCATTTTCTGAAAGAAAATTGAGCACCATAATGGTTTTGGTTCGCTGTGCAGCACATTTATTACTGTCGCTGAACTACCACAATACCAGACAGATATGAACATCGTCCCCTACCCCTTTTCCGCTGCTTCATGATATAAATTCTGACCGTCTCTAGAACAGCAAGGGGAGTATAGGAATGGACTTTGCCGCACCTATTTGTGTAATCGGCGGGGCAAATATTGACATTTCGGCTAAATATACCGTTGCGGTTGCCGCCTCTGGAGAGTCGCATAACGGGCAGATTTCTACTTCTGCGGGCGGTGTCGCCCGAAATATTGCCGAAAACCTTGCCCGGCTGGGGTCTGCTGTTCAGCTAATCACAGGTTTAGGTGATGACGGATTTTCAGCCTCTATCCGCAAAAGCCTTAACCTGCCTTTGCTTGATATATCCTTATGCTACTCCGCGTCTGACAGCCCCTCAGACAGCTATCTCAGCATGTATGACAGGACAGGTGAGCTGATCAATGCGGTGAACCAGATGCAGTTGGTGAATCAATTAACGCCCACGTATCTGCAGCCCTTTGAACAGCAAATCAGAAAATCCGCTCTGATCATCGCAGATTGCAACCTGCCGCCGGAAACAATTCATTGGCTTGCGGACCTGTCGAAAAGGCCTTCGTTATTTGTTGATGGGGTGTCGATGAAAAAAATTACTCGCCTGAAGCCTTTCCTGGACCAAATCGACGGTCTCAAATGTAACCGGCAGGAAGCAGCTGCACTTCTGGAATTTGTTGTTCAGACCCCGCCGGACCAGCTTGTCGACAGCCTTCATCAGCGCGGAATTGAAACTGTTTTGCTCTCTCTTGGCGCAGAGGGCGTATATCTGGGCAGGTTTGGCCAGCAGACTTACTTCCCGCTTCCCGCGCCGCGACAGACCATTGCCTCTGTTGCCGGAGCAGGAGATGCACTGCTGGCCGGATTTCTGTACAGCCAACTTCGCGATACAAGCGATGAAGCAGCAGTGCATCTTGGCCTGCGTGCAGCACAACTAACGTTAACCTGTACAGAAGCTGTCCATCCAGATATTGGCAGCCTGTGTGCAGAACAAACAGGAGCAGTGTAGCTTATGTCCCCGTCTCTTCCGCTGAAATTTACGCCCGAAATTGCAGATGCAGTGGCAAATGGTCAGCCGGTTGTCGCACTTGAATCAACCATTATTTCTCATGGGCTGCCTTATCCTGCAAATATGGAAACTGCGCAATTGCTGGAGCAGACCATCCGTGACAGAGGGGCCATACCAGCGACTATAGCTGTTATTGATGGAGTGGCAACAGCAGGGTTGAGCACAGAGGAACTGTTTATTTTGGCTAATCCTGAAACAAACATATTAAAACTGTCCCGGCGCGACATGCCCTTTGCTCTTAGCCAGAGCTGCACCGGGGCAACGACAGTTGCGACAACTATGCTTATTGCAGCTGCAGCCGGTATCCGTATATTTGCAACTGGCGGCATTGGCGGTGTACATCGCGGTGCAGAGGTGGATTTCGATATTTCAGCTGATTTACCCGAACTGGGCCGAAGCGATGTTGCTGTGGTCTGTGCCGGACCGAAGGCTATATTGAACATTCCGGCGACATTAGAATATCTGGAAACGCTGGGGGTTCCGGTCATAGGCTATCGTTGTGATATGATGCCGGCTTTCTGGTCACAAAGCACTGATGTACATGTTGATTACAGACTCGACAGCGCAGCAGATATTGCCAAGCTGTGCACACAAAAGTGGCAGGCTGGTTTAAGCGGTGGTGTGCTGATTGCAAACCCAGTCCCTGAAGCCGATCAAATTGACCCGATAAAGATCGAGGCGGCTATTTCAGACGCGTTGTCTCTCGCCAACCAAAAATCCATCAAAGGCAAAGCCCTTACTCCTTTTCTTCTTGAACAGATTCGTCAAATTACAGACGGAGCCAGCCTGAACACGAACAAAGCACTGGTGCAAAACAACGCCTTGCTTGCAGCTGATATTGCTCTTGCAATGACAAGCTGAAACAGATCCAAGGCATAAACAGAACCAGTGGTTTTTTTGAATAAATTTTCACCCATTCCGGACTTATCAGGATGAGGTTTCGTGGCCCCTCACCCTAAAGGCCAGGACTTTGATTTGAAATTTCGATCAAATTGCCATCTGGATCTCTTACATAAATCGATAACAACGGTCCAGTTGCACCTGTTTTTTGAACAGGACCATCCTCAACATCTATCGAATAACTTGAAAGGCGCTCCACCCACTCCTGAACCGGAACCTCTGTCAGAAAACAGATATCAACTGCCCCCGAAACAGGATTGTGAGCATGCGGGACATAAGGTGTGTCCGCAAGGTGAAGATTAATCTTCTGAGCCCCAAAATATAACGCCAGTCGCTCTGCACTCCCATCAGCTGGGGTGAATTTCTCCAGCCTCATACCCAAAACAGAACAATAAAACTGCACCGTTTTATCAATGTCCTTTGCGGTGAGTACAATATGGTCGATGGATTTAATCAAATCAGTTTCGGATCTATTCATCAGCGGGCCTTCTTATTCTGCCGCCTGCGAGGGTGAAAACTGATCCTCATAGGCAAATAATGAGACTGCCCCTCCGGTATGAATGAACACAACATCTCCGTCTTTTTCGATTTGTCCTGACCGTATCTGACCAATCAACCCCGCCATTCCCTTTCCTGAATAAACAGGATCAAGCAGAATGCCTTCGTTACGGGCCATCAGATGTGTAGCCAAGACCATGGCTTCAGTAGGTATGCCATAACCATCCCCGACATAACCAGCATCGACTATGACTCTGTCCCGTGACAGAGGTCTGTCTGTAAGCAAAGCAGCTGTTTTGACAGCCAGTTTATAAACATTGTCAATCTGAACCTGCTCCGGCTGACGCACACTGATACCCAGAATGGGAATGTCACATTTCAGCGCATGAAAGCCAGCGATCATGCCAGCATGTGTGCCCGCACTCCCTGAAGACAGCACAACCAGCTTAGGCGACAGCTGCAGCGCATGACATTGCTGGAGCAATTCTTGTGCTGCTGACACATAGCCAAGTGCACCAATTTCATTAGAACCGCCACCAGGAATAAAATAAGGTTTTCTTCCTTCAGCCTTCAGCCGTTCAGTCACTGAGCGTGCTTCTGCGTTCATATCAAGCCCAGGCGGGCGGAATTCAATTTGCGTGTTGAACATATAATCAAACAGAACATTGCCTGTCTGCTCATAAGCCTCACCTTTTTTAGGGACTCTTCGCTCAAGAAGCGCATAGCAATCAAGGCCGAGCTTACAGGCCGCAGCTGCGGTCTGACGAACATGGTTTGACTGTACTGCCCCTTGCGTAACAACAATATCTGCTTCTGCGTCCAGCGCCTCAGCCATCAGAAATTCAAGCTTTCGTGTTTTATTGCCCCCTGTTGCCAGGCCAGTGCAATCATCACGTTTTATCCATAACCGAGGGCCACCAAGAGCTTCAGTCAGGCGTGGCATCTGCTCTAGAGCAGTTGGCTGGTGACATAAAGACACCCGCTTAAAACCAGACAAAATATCTTCTTTATCTTGAGTTTCAGAAAGTGTGAAATGAGACATACAACAATTTCCTTTTGTGATGTTAAGTGTGAACTGATGAAAGCTTTGATGCCAGTTGCCTCGACCCTGGTCCATGATACGTCGCTTGGAAATTTTGAAGCAAGTCATAAGAGGAACTGACGACCTGCGCCGACTGTTTTCAGTCAATGAATCGAATTATATTAATATGTTAAATTAAATTATAGCCTGCTCAATCATCAAAGGTTTTGACAGCTGGTGTGCCTGACAAAGATGTTCAGAGCTGACAATATTTGGTCTGCCGCAAAGGAAAGAGAGACAGAACTTTAAAAGTCTATACCCTGAACGCGCGGCACTTTGATGGGTTGGCAGAACCTTAAGACCGTGGTTTCATTTATATGAGAGAGCACTTTGCCACTTACAGACTACCCGCCAAAACAGTAACGAGACCGCATAACATGGATTTTTCTCTGACCGCTGAACAACAGGCCCTAATTGAGACCACCCGAAAATTTGCCACAGCAGAATTGCCGGAACTGGCCAGACAGATAGAAGCCTCCAGCACCCCGCCTTCGAAAACTTTGCTTAAACGCTATGCTGAACTTGGCTTAATGGGGGTGAATCTGCCGGTTGAATATGGTGGAGGCGATATGAGTCATTTAGATGCTGTGTTGGTACTTGAAGAGCTGGCGAAAATTTCCTGTGCAGTTGCTTTTCCTGTGTTTGAGAGCAGTTTCGGCCCTGCCCTTGCCATTGCCCATTTCGCCCCTGAAGAGATGCGCCGCCGCGTTCTGCCACTGGTCTGCAGCGGCGATATGATCATCGCCGTGTCCATGTCTGAGCCACAGGCAGGTACCGCTCTGACAGATTTAAAAACGACAGCAACTGTCAAAGGTGACAAGGTAATTCTGAACGGAAATAAACGCTGGTGTTCAGGTGCTGGCCATGCCGATACCTACCTTGTTTATTGCCGCCTCTCAGATGAACCAGGAGCGAAAGGTATTGGTGCTGTCTTGATTGAAAAGGATACAGAAGGGTTCAGCTTTGGTTCGGCCGAACATCATATGGGCTTTCGCGGCATCCCAAGTGCAGATATGTATTTCGATGAGGTGGAACTTCCCGCCAGTAATATCGTTGTTCCCGCCGGCGGCTTCAAAAAATTAATGGAAGCATTTGATTTAGAAAGATGTGGAAACACAACTATGAGCCTGGCCTGTGCCCAATCTGCTTTTGATATTGCGCTTGGCTATGTCCAGGAGCGCCAACAATTTGGCAAACCTCTGGTTGATTTTCAGGCCGTGCAAATCAGTCTGGCAGAGATGAAAATGAAACTGGATGCAGCTCGGATGCTGCTCTATCGTGCAGTCGTTGGCGCGCAAAATGGTCTGCCCAGCATCGCTGACAGCTCTATAGCCAAATGTTATGCTAACGAGATTACCAGAGAGGTCACTGGTGCGGCATTACAGTTAATGGGGGGATATGGCTATTCAACAGCCTATCCATTGGAACAGAAAATGCGTGATGCCTGGGGTTGGGGTATCGCAGGCGGGGCTATCGATGTGCAGAAAACAAATATAGCGGCTGCACTGGTGGGCCGGCGTTTCAACCAACGGGCGCGCTGACTGAACCGTTAACAAAAAACAGGTATCCTTATGTCATTATCTCAGGCCCTTTTACGCAGGCACGCCGAAGATAAGCCTATCCGCATCGGGCTGATCGGGGCGGGCAAATTCGGATCTATGTTTCTGGCTCAGGCACTGAAGCTTAAGGGGATTCAAATCATTGCCATCGCAGATCTGTCTGTGTTTTCTGCCCGGTCTAATCTGCAGTTGGTTGGCTGGCCTGAAGATGTTCTTCATGCACACTCAGCTGATGAGGCGCGACAATCGGGCCAGATTTACATCACAGAAAACGTGGATGAGCTGACCAGCTGCCCGTTTATTGACATTATCATTGAGGCCACTGGCAATCCAATATCAGCTGTCGATCATATTGTCGCCAGCTTTGTCCAAAACAAACATGTCATCAATGTCACGGTGGAAGCAGACGCATTTTGTGGGGCCGGACTTGCAAAAAAGGCAAAAGAACAGGGCGTTTTATATTCTCTTGCTTACGGCGATCAACCCGCACTAACCGCAGAGCTTGTTGATTGGGCAAGGTGTTGCGGCTTTGAGGTGATGGCAGCAGGGCGCGGACATATTTGGCAACCAGAATACCGGCTATCTACACCAGAAACGGTTTGGGATTATTGGGGTTTGAGCAAAGAGCAGGCAGAACGTGGCCGGCTGAACCCAAAAATGTTCAACGCCTTTCTGGACGGGTCAAAGCCAGCCATCGAATCTGCAGCGATTGCCAATGCCTGTGGGCTGAATGTACCCGAAGCAGGCTTAAGCTACCCCTCAGGTACTATCGATGAAATTCCACAATTGATGCGCCCGAAACAGGACGGCGGTGTTCTTGAAAGGGCTGGCATGGTTGAGGTCATCTCTTCGCTGAAACCAGACGGAAGTCATGTGGGTTATGATATTCGTAAAGGGGTCTGGGTTTGTATTGAAGCAGACACTGATTACATCAAACACTGCTTTGAAGAATATAAAGTTGTTACTGATGATACTGGACGATATTGCGCGTTATACAAACGATGGCATCTGATTGGCTTGGAGCTGGGCATGTCTGTCGCACAGATAGGCATTCGCGGTGAAGCAACGGGAACACCAACTGAATTTATCGGCGATGTCTGTGCAGTTTCAAAAAGTGCACTCAAGCCCGGCACAATTCTAGACGGAGAAGGAGGAGCAACAGTTTATGGCGGCCTTCGCCCGGCAAAGCTGTCTGTTCAAAACAAATATTTGCCTCTTGGCCTGTGTAAAGGTGCCAAGTTGAAACGGTCAGTCGCATGTGATGACATACTTACCTGGGATGATGTTGAAATAGACACACAAGCTCTCGCCTTCCAGTTAAGACAGGAAACAGAAGCATTGGCGAGGCAGCCACAACATCAGGCCTGATGCCCATAATATGTTCTGTTGAGAGTTTCTTGGACCGCGGGCACGGCCCCTTAGCCCTTTGCAGCCTCATCTTCAATTAAAAAACCAATCATTTACGCTGGTTTTAGGGGGCTGAACAGCCGTTTAGACATTACGCAGCTGCTGACGTAATTGTTCGGCGGTTCCAATCTCATAATTCTCACTCAGGATGGTTTGTGCTGTCTGTCTGACAAGCTGAAGATTACCCGTTTCAGAATAAAAGAATGTATCTTCCAGCCCGGTTCTGATGTGCCCGCCAGCGTCAAGACAAGCGGGAATAATTTTCTGCAGATTGACCTGCAAACCAGAAATCATCCAGACCGCGTCAGGACTGTTCAATTTCAGCAGGTCGATATAGGCTGATAAATATATCTCTTCTGCTGGAAATCCAAAGCTGAACTTGTCAGAGAACATAAAGCGGTAAAGAGGTGGGGGGCAACCCTTTGTTTGCCCATGAAGAAAAGCGCCTAAACGCAAAAAGCCAGGCTCATAGATGGCAAAGCTGGGAACAAAAACATACTGGCTGGCTAGCGCAAGTGCATAGCTGACTTCAGCTTGACTATTTATATATAAGAATTGTACCTGCTCGTCTTTTATGGACTCTAATTCTGTTATCTGGGTTGTGCCTGGATCAATCACAGACCATTCCAGAAGACCGGCAATGGCCAGTTTTTCGACAGTCTCAAAGCGGATATTTGGAGTGAAGGTCTGTTCTGTGTGGCCAAAGCCTGAGAGAGGTAGGGTGGGATACACAATCACATCTTCATGTTCACGAATACCTTCTATCACCGCTCTGTAGGCGTCAAAATCTTCAAATTGCTGGCCAGTTTCTGGATCATAAACATGGATATGAATGACGGACGCCCCTGCCCTGGCGCATGCAACACCCTCAGTGATTAAATCTTCAGTTGTGATTGGCATTAAGGGCTGTCTTTTTTGCAACCAAGGGCCGTTTAAGGCAGCTTCAATGAAAACAGGACGTGACATGGCCTGATCAAAACACAAGCTGTCAACTGTGTCTATCAATCTGAGAATTGTAATTATCGGGCGGAGTTTAACATCTTCAAATCCATAATGAGGTACTGGAAAGACAAGCCGCTGAATTTATAGATCAGTTATTTGGCTATCCCTTCAGCACCGCACCCGACAGGCGCAGGCGTCTCTATGCTCTTGGCCCACCCCCGTTCGCAGGAACGGCAAATCCGATGACCAGAAATATACAGTACGCCCATGACGAGACTGCCTTGCCCCGTACGAACAGCAAAATATGGACAAAAAATCGGGAATTGGCGAGATGTGTTTACACCATAAAAATGAATGTCATTAACAACAATACCTTACATAAAGGGCATGACGGAGGTCCGCGGAGCCATTTTCACAAAAAAACGAACAAGCCTTAATTATTTGCGTCTGCTCAGCAACAAATTCGTTTCTGTGGCCTCAATACCGTCAATTTTTCTCAATTCGGATACGGCTTTATCAAACTCTTCTAATGTTGAGGTTTGAATTTCGGCAGCCAAATCCCACTTCCCGTTTGTAGTATGTAATCTGGATATTTCGACCATTCTCAAAATCAGCTTGATGGCCCTTTCCTCTTTATTGGCCGCAACATTAATCATAATCCAGCCATTAATTTTATGCTTAAACTCTTCAGCACCTAACAGCACAGTATAGCCGGAAATAATGTCCTCTGCCTCAAGGCGTTTGATCCTGTTATCTACTGTCAGTCTTGACACACCAAGCGCCTGTGACAAAGCAGTCACGGACATTCTTCCGTCTGCTTTCAACAAAGATAACAGCTTTAAACTTAACTCATCCATCTTCTGATCCTTATCAAATCGCATAGACACCCTTTAATATTTAGCAATTTTTACACTCAATTTTCACTGTTATTTTTGTAAATATATAAAAAATTATGACTTCAAAGGGGTTTTAGGGTGTCATTTCGAACTGTTTTTTGCATTATGTTGCTGTTGATGTTGCCGAATTCAGTTTTGGCTGATCATGGTCCGAAGAAAATGTGGAAACGACAGATACAGCCCTATTTCACGGCACATAAAACAAAGAAGATGGGCCCCTTCCCCATCCATGTACACAGCCATGGGCAGGAAACATCACTATCTGTTCCGCGCAAAAATAATAGAGATTTTGATAAGATTTTCAAAGACAAGGTCAATCTGGCCGCGCTGCTCAGAAAGGACGGGCAGATTACCTATGCCCATTTCAATAAAAAGCGTGGCATAGACGAAAACACGCTTATGCATGGCATGTCGATGTCAAAAACGGCTCTGGCAGCCGCCGTGGGCAGCCTCATCTGCAATGGCCAGATTAAATCCTTAACGGAGACAATGGGGACATATTCACCCATCCTCAAGCGCACACCTTACGCAGATGTGTCGATAAAAAATGTTCTCCAGATGAATAGCGGCGTGTCTCCTCTGAACGATCGCGGGAAGAAAAAAGCGAACCGCATGGCCATGGGGATAGCTGAATTCGAAGGCAAAGCAGATTTAGTTGCAGCCGTGAATATGTTTAACAAAACGCTGCGCAAACAGGGCACCCAGCACAATTATCACACAGCTGATCCTTTCGCGTTATCGGTTTTAATCACTGACATCACCAGCAAGCCAGCCAGCCAGGTGTTTTATGAAAATATCTATACTGCATTTGCCAAAAGCGGTCAGATTCACTGGGCGGCAGACAAAAAAGGCTATACGGTCTCACAGGCCCGTCTGGTCATGAAGGCTGCTGACTGGTCTGGCTTTGGTCAATATATTCTGGATGAAATCAAGGCCGGAAGCTGTATCGGGTCGTTCTTTGAAGAAGGCCGGAAAAATGCCGTTTCCACAACCAGACGCAATGTGAAATATGGCTATCAGTTCTGGGTATATAAAATTAATGGCGAATCTGTCATTACCATGACCGGCCATGGCGGCTTTTTCAATATCCTCAGCCAGCAAAAAAACAAGGTCTTGTCTATATTCTCAGTAGATGAACATTATAAAGCCGGAAACTTATTTTCAGATCTGCCCAAGATTGTCAGCCCGGTAATGAAATAAATCCCTCTGTTCACAGGCCTCAATGCCTGCCTCACTGGCTCATAGCTCTATGACCTGCAAATCCTCAGCGATGGCGCATGAACCTGTGAATTGTGCTCTGGCAGCAGCCAACATATCTGCGTGATGGCGAGCTTCATCCATATGTTTACGGATATGGGTAAGCAGCAACTGCTTAACCCCTGCCCGCTCTGCCATTTCCGCAATTTGCCCTGCATCAGGCGAATATTTCATCACCGTTGGATACTGGGTTTCATGAGCAAGCCGATAACACCAATGCAACAGCAAATCAGCATCTGTGCATAAGGCTTCAATTTCAGGTGACAGGCCGGCATCACCTGAATAGACAAATGCCTTCGTTTTGGTGTGCAGGCGAAAAGCCATACAATCCAGATATGGCTGTGCATGCGGGGCAGCACAAGATGTCAACGCCCAGCCTTCAGCTTCATAGCTGAACCCGGCTGTTATTTCTGTTAACGCTGGTGCGGGCCAGGGACGGGGCAATGTGCCGCCTCTTGCTGTCCACACCTCTTGAGAGCCGGGAAATTCAGTTCTGGCTGTAAGGTCTGAGGAAAACACACCGTTACGGCCAAACAGCTTTTCGGTGATTTCCTTCAGTGGTGATGGTCCAAAAACCTGTATTGGCGGGCTTTTTTCATCCCAGGCGGCATGGATTAACCGGGCGTAATCCATCATATGATCAGAATGCAGATGTGTGAAAAACAAATGCGTAATGTCTCCGGGGGTAAAGCCAGCCTCAATCAATCGTGAAACCACACCGCCGCCACAATCCAGCAAGATACGATCATTCCCGACTTCCACCAGATATCCTGATGACGCCCGCCGTTTATGGGATTCCGGCGTGCCCGTTCCCAAACAGGTAATCTTCATGATGTCAGCTCCGGTGGCGGGGTCGCTGCTCTTGCGCCAAGCGTTTTAGCAATCTCAAATCCACCATATCCGTCAACCAGCGCCTGCTGGTCCTGATGCGCTTTCGTGTCAACAGCCTCAGGGTGACAGATGGCTGTCAATTCGGCATATAAATCCGCTTTCACATTGCTAAAGGCCTCTTGTTCAGCCAGATTGGTTAGCTCCTCAGGATCTGCCTTCAAATCGAAAAGCTCTGGGGCAAAGCCAACATAATGGATCAGTTTAAACTGGCCTTTTCTCAGCATAAACCCACCGGAAACCGCTCCGACAGCGTGATACTCGCTAAACACAGCCCTGTCCTCATCTTCTGGCTGCTGACAGATGTCACGAAGAGACTGGCCAACTGTTGCACTCAGCGCTGGCAGCTCAAATGTATCAGGAATCGTTGCTGAAATATCCAGCAAACTAACCGGTGTGTTACAAACACCAGCCGGAATGCCGGGGCCTGACAGGATCAGTGGTATAGATACAGATTCCTGATATAAATTTGATTTTCCCCACAGGCCACGTGCACCAATATTATCGCCATGGTCACTGGAATAGATAATATCTGTGGTTTCACGAAGCCCCGTCGCCTCCAGCTTTGTGAGTATCTCTCCAATATTATGATCCAGCCAACTCACCAGCCCATAGTAAGCAATAAAGGCACGACGGCGTTCATTTTCATCTGTGAAGGTTGCTTCTGTATCCATCAATGCATTTTGCTTTTCAATCCAGGGATGGCGTTTATATCCAGATGCAGGATGCAGTTTTGGCTCGGGAAATTCAATATCCTCATAAAGGCTGTAAAACGGGTCTGGACAAACCAGCGGGAAATGTGGGGCAACCAATCCCACATATAAACACCACCCCTGATCTTTATCCTTGGCCGAATCCAACCAGTCCAGTGTGCGTTTCACAACCGCGCTATCATAATCTGTATAGCTGGAATTACCCTTGCCGATGAAATCCCCGAGCATACGGCTGGTGCTGATTAAGCGTCTGTCTTCTTGCCGGATAGAGGCCCAGACCATACCCACCCCGTCTTTGACCATCATCGGGATATGCTCAACATCAAATCCAGCATCATCCGCCTCATCGCGATAGTGCAGTTTGCCGATTGATTCAACCGAAATGCCTGCATCTTGCAACTGATGCCCCCACCCTTTTGGTGTTCCGGTATAAGGCATTGCATTATCCCAATGACCTGTTTTGTGGACATATTGTCCACTTGCGAAAGCAGCTCTTGCTGGCACACATATCGGCGACGGGGTATAAGCGTTTGTGAAGCGCATACCTGATGCTGCCAGCCTGTCCAGATGAGGAGTCTGGACAAATGGATGTCCGGCACATCCCAATGCACGGGCCTGATGTTCATCAGAAAGAATAACAATTAGATTTTTGCTCATGGATACACTGCTCAATTTCAAAAATTCAAATGACCGGACTTCTCTTCCAAACGGTTCAGAAAATTGAATAGCTGTTTCAGCTCTTCGGATGTAAATCCGTTTTGAAGATGTGCCTGACGCTGCATCATAATCGGAAACATTTTATCAACTGTGTCAACGCCGGATGGTGTCAGACTGATTTTGCGCAACCGATTATCAGCTGTTGATTTGTCTGTCTGGATAAGGCCCTTTTCCTCAAGACGTTTAATTGTGCGACTGATTTGACCTTTATCTAGTCCCATTGCCAGAAGAACATCTTTTTGCGTTTCAACCTCAGGATTATACAGAACAGCCAAAGCACGCCACTCGCTCAGGGACAAGCTCAAATGGTCTTTAAGAAGCTCACTTGCTTGTGCGCTCAGTTTCGCCTGAAGCCGCGCAATACGATAGGTGAGATGTTGGTTCAGATCATATATCTGGCTGTTGGTCATAAATGTACCGCGATCTTCGTTTAGGGTATCGAGATGGTACGAATGAAAAAGTTGATTGGTCAACTGTTTTAGTTGACTTATCCGCAGACCGGCGGTTGAATTTGGAAGGTTCTTATCTGGGAGGATATTATGAGACGATTAGTAATTGCACTGGCTGCGCTGATTGGCGTTATGGGCGGCGCTGCTTCTGCGGTGGCTGAATGGCAGCCATCTGGCCCTATCAAGCTGGCCATTGCCTTTGCTGCAGGCGGCGGGGCTGACACCATTTCTCGCCAAATTGCAGATGAGCTGCAAAAACGCAAAGGCTGGGAAATCATTCCACAACAAATCACTGGCGGTGGTGGTGCCAAATTGGCAGCAGCGCTGAAAGATGAGCCAAATGATGGCACAACAATCGGCATGGTGGTCACCGAAACATACGGCTATAACATGGTCGCAAACCCAAAGGCTGGCTTCAGCCAGGCAGATATGACACCGATCACCACAGTCGCAGCGTTTCAGATGGGTGTGGTCGCGAAATCTGACAAAGGCTGGAAGACCTTTGCTGATGTTGTCGCTGCCGGCAAATCTGGTGAAAAATTACGGTTCGGAACAATGTCTCCGAAACTTGCTGACCTGGCGTTTTTGATCGGTGAAGCAAATGGTATTGACTTTAACATCATCGAAGTTAAAGGCGGCAAAGCTGTCATGAATGGCGTGAATGCAGGTGATATGGATTTAGGCTTCATGGCAGGCATTCAAAGAAAGGGCGTAGCGTCTGGCGATCTTGTAAATTTGGCCTCTGCTATGTCTATGCCTCTGAAACAAACGCCTGATGCACCGCTCATGGCTGACATTGGTGTGAAGTTTAATGCTGACGGGTATTTCCTGTTCGTCGGCCCAGCTGGCATGGATAGTGAAGCGCGCAAGGCGATCTCAGAGGCTATTGCAGAGATTGTTAAAGATGAAAGCACAAAGGCTGGTGGGATCATCAAAAAGGCGTTTGGCGGCCATGCGGTCATCAGCGGTCCTGAACTTGATCAGCTGTTGGTAATTGAAGCAGCCTCAGCTGAATCGCTGATGATGGCTGTTCAGTAAGCTGAAGAAATCAATTTGATTAGCAAAGCCCGGTTGAGGAGAATCACTCAATCGGGCTTAATGTCCTGTAATGAACACACCTTACTATGACAGATTCATCGGTATTTTTCTCTGTGTGATATGTCTGCTGTGTCTTTTTGTGTGGATACCAGCTGACAGCGAAACCGGCTTGGTTGAAACCGTGCGCAGACGATTGATTATCGGTGATGCCCTTGCCCCTTCTGTAGCCAGCCTGTTGGGGTTGATTTGTGCTGGCCTGTTGATTTTTAAACCAAAAGCACTGCCAGACCTGAACCGCAGGGCGGTCGGCTCTGTCCTTATCTATATAGCCTGTTTCACAATTGTTCTGTATGTGATGCGCCATCTCGGCCCGACCCTGATAGACAGCTTGCATTCACTGAATCTCATCACCTCTTCCTACCGGCCATTAAGAGCGACATTTCCTGTCAGCCAAATCAGTTTTGTTACCGCCGGCGGGATCATGATTTTCAGCCTGTCTGTCTATATTGACAAGCAGTATTCCTGGCACAGATTAGGGATCTGTTTTGCCCTGGCATTTTTGATTGCGCTTCTGTTTGACGCTCCTTTTGAAGATATATTACTGCCACCTAATGGTGATGTGTGATGGGCTTGTTTGATCATATTCTTCTGGGTATCCAATTTGCCTTTTCAGGAACGGCCTTTTTTGGTGTTCCTGTGACCATATTAATGGTCGGCTCCGGGTTTGTATTTGGTGTTTTGGTCGGGGCGACCCCTGGCCTTGCTGGTCCGATGGCCATGGCCATAGCCCTGCCGATCCTGATTTCCTTATTTGGCTATGAAGCTGCAGCTTTATTGCCTGTCATGGGGTTCTTATTAGGGGTTATGAAAGGTGCCACCTTAGGCGGAGCTGTTCCGGCGATCTTATTTAACACGCCGGGAACACCTGATGCGTTAATGACAACATTTGATGGCTATCCGATGACCATTAACGGAAAAGGCAGAGAAGCGCTGAAAACGGCTCATTTCGCCTCTGTTTCCGGCGATAGTTTTTCAGATATTGTTTTGTTCATCTGTGCCCCTTTCCTCGCCATCTATGTCGAAGCTTATCTTGATTTACCCGAAAAGACCGCCTTGATTTTGCTGTCTTTGACCTTTATCGCGGCGATCATGGGACAGTCTGTCATCAAAAGTCTGATCGCCGTTGCCATGGGATTATTTGTGGCGTTTATTGGCACAGGTGAAGGGTTTTACCCGCGTCTGTCTCTTGGCATTAACGACTTAAATGGGGGCTTCCCGATTGCCATTGTCGTGCTAGGCGTCCTGGTCATTGGAGAGGTCCTGATGACCATTCACAAAGCCAGAGAAGAACAGACCAAAACCGGCCAAATAGAACAGGTAAATTTATCAAAATCTGGCTGGTTGTCCTGGGCCAAACGAAAAGCAATGATGCCTCATATCGCGACCTCAGCTGTGATTGGGACAGGAATTGGCGCGCTTCCCGGGATTGGTTCAACAATGGCAGCTACCCTTGGCTACACCATTGGCAAACGGCGGCATCAGGCGCGAAAAACACCAGATGAAGCTGCCTTTGGACAAGGCGCCCCACAAGGAATTGCTGCTACAGAGGCTGCAAATTCAGCCGTATCCGGTGCAAATCTGATCCCGGTTCTGTCTCTTGGCATTCCAGGCAATGCCGCCGCTGTATTCCTGATTTTGGCAATGGAATCTATTGACGGGATTAACCCCGGCCCAGGTGTATTTAAATTGCCGTCAGAAGGCACAAACCCTGAAATGATTATGGTATTTGGCTTATTTACGCTCATGGCCCTTGCGAACCTGCTGAACTGGGTTGTGGGCATCCATATCATGCAGGCGATGTCAAATATGGCAAAGATTCCGAAACAACTTCTGATGCCAACTGTATTGCTGGTCACACTGACCGCAATATATGCAGAACATGCCTCTATGTTGGCGCTGGTCTGGCTTGTCGGTTTTGGCCTGTATGGATTTATCGTGCGGCTTTTAGGGTTTCCGATTTTGCCGTTTGTGATTGCCTTTATCCTGGCACGGCCACTTGAAAACACGGCCCGTCAGGCCTTTGCCTCAACAGGAGCAGATCCATGGTTTTTATTTTCCAGCCCGGTCGCGATTGCTTTGATGGCAGGGTGTTTTTTTGTCATATCTTTCAGTGCGTTGAGGAGATTGAAACATGACGCGTCCTAACATTCTGTTTATTACAGCCGACCAACAGCGCGCAGACTGTATCGGCATTGAGGGCAGAAACATCAAAACGCCCCATCTTGATGCATTGTGTCGTGACGGGACCCGGTTCACCTCAGCCATTACCCCGTGTGTTGTCTGCCAGCCCGCCCGTGCTTCAATTCTGACCGGCCAATTGCCGCGCACGCATGGGGTTCATGATAATGGCATCGATCTCAACCCTGAAATTGGTGAAAAGGGGTTTGCGGGCACATTAAGCGCTGTTGGCTATAATACCGGGTTTTTTGGAAAGGCTCATTTTTCCACCTATCACACTTTTGCCCCGACCGGTTCACCTGAATGTCTCCGCTCTTCAGCAGATTATCCAGACAGCTGGTTTGGTCCTTACATGGGATTCCAGCATGTTGAAATGATGCTGGTCGGCCATAACTGGTTTTTGCCCGAAAAACCACCTGCGGGTCAGCATTATGAACGCTGGTTTTATGCAGATGGCAAAGGGGATGAAAAAAACCGCCTCTACCGGGAAAATGCGGGCGACACAAAGAACGCCGCACAAACCTGGCATTCCCGCCTGCCGGTCGCCTGGCATAACTCAACCTGGACAGCAGACAGAACCATCAACTGGTTAAAAGAACAGGCACAACAGGATAAGCCGTTTTGTGCCTGGGTCAGCTTTCCTGACCCCCATCACCCTTTTGATGCGCCAGAGCCATGGTCTCACCTTCACAAGCCGGAGAATGTTGATCTCCCTGAACACAGGCAAAGAACATTTGAAGGCCGGCCATGGTGGCATGAACAAGTGCTGACAGCAGAGCCTGCTGGCACAAAGGAAAATGCCGAAACACGTAAAGCCTATAGCCGGATATCACATCAGTCAGATGAACAGCTGCGCGAAATTATTGCCAATACATATGGCCAGATTGCCCTTGTTGACCATCAGCTTGGGCGCATTATGGCCAGCCTGGAAGAACTTGGCTTGGCGGAAAACACGCTTATCGTTTATGCCTCTGATCATGGTGACTGGCTCGGCGATCATGGGCTGATCCTGAAAGGACCTATGCATTATGAAGGGCTGCTTCGTGTGCCGCTGATTATGAAAGGCCCTGGCGTTCCCGCCGGACAGGTCAATGATAATCCTGTTTCTACATTGGATCTCAGTGCGACATTTGCTGATCTTGTCGGCACACAGCCCCTGCTCCGCCAGCATGGACGCAGCCTGCTGCCCTTATTGAAATACCCCGATGCGGGCCGTATATTTGCCCTTAATGAATGGGAATTGCTACCGACTCGTGCGGGTGTTGCCCTGTCTTTGCGGACGGTAAGGACAAAGACAGCAAAAATGACAATTGACCAGATCAGCGGCGCCGGAGAGCTATATGATCTGGCAGCAGACCCCGATGAGCTGGTCAATCAGTTTGACAACCCGCAAATGCGCCCGTTGCGAGATGAGCTTATGGAAATGCTGGAGACCAGGCCGGATGATTATCTGCCTCATCAAACCCAGGTAGGTATGGCGTAAATCAGCAGGCAAACAGAAGAACTATCAACCAGTGGTCAAATCCGGACAAAAGTTGGTCGGGACCATAAGCTTGTTGTTCTGGCGTTCAAGTGCGCCAAGCTCAGCGCTTTTCTGGACATAAGCAAGCCATTCCGGATCAGACCATAGCACAGCACGTTTTGCTTCACGGTCACCTGCATTTTCATATACCCAGATATGAACATATTCATTTGGGTCACCACTTTCTCCGCGCAGAAACGCAAGCGGTGTGCCCAGACAGCGATATTGCGGAGCTTTGCCATATTCATCATAAAGCGCAAGATGGGCATGAATTGTGCCAGGCTTACAGCGGTAGGTTCTCACATCGACTAACATTTCTTATCTTCTCCGTGAATATATCTATTTTTCTTGCCCGAACAGCTCTGCCAGCCAGGCTCTGGAGCCGTAATGCAAACATCTTAGCGGCAGTGAAATCAGACTGGCAACCCGCCTGCCCTGTCTGTGCTGGCGCCCTGTTCTATAAAGCCGGCCTTGTGCTGCAAAAACTGCATCAGTCTACTTAAAATTTGGCAGTAGAGATCAGCATAAATGAAATTTATCTTAGCATTGTGGGGAGCAGTCTCTCCCGGGAGGGCGCCACCCCCACACCAAATTGATAAGCAGCATGGCTATTTCCTCCCTAGACGTCGCCAAACTGCTGAACAACAAAGCCTCCGCCTCTGCTCTCCTCCACATAGATGCGGGGGCTTTGTTTTTTTCTGTTACATCAGATTCAAATCTGTCAGATCCCGTGACAACTTTGATAAGGTCGGCAGTTCAGACTGCAGCGACAGTGACCACCCTGGCGTTGCCACAATCCCGATATGTGATCGGCGGGAAAACACATAGGCCCTGAATTTTTTAAGCGTATCATGGCCATTATATCCGCGTTGCCGTGTTCCCGTTTCAACAGAAGAAAAGGTAGGGGCCAAATTCCGGCGTCGACGCTCAGACTTAAAATGAACACGGAAGTAGCCAAATCCGGCCAGAAACTCACTGGCATTTTCATTGGCATCGACTTCAGCCAGAAACAAAAGCAGCAATTCTGCTGTCTTTTTGAATTCTGTAGGATGGATTTCAATATAACCGCTGCTTAACCCCCGAGAGAATTTCAGCGCCAGCTGTCCAAGTGATAAATCATGACGCAAAAAATGATTGGCAATATCGGCGACGACCGCGTCAAACATCCATGCTGGAACATAACGATCAGCAGCAGTCATGGCAGCAGTTTTGAAAATTTAGTCAGAAACGGGCGCAAAAGCTTACGTTCCTCGCCGTGGATATCCCCGACAATTTTTTGGTTATGGTCTGGCGTCGGCGCATAATGAACACCGCCATCATCACCAATCCGCAGCCAGCCTGTCTCACATAAGCGTTTAACCCGACGGCGAACCGTCTCAAACGGCAAGGCGGTGGACAGGCTGATAGCGGTAATGGTCAGCCGTTTATCCCTGGCATCCGCGTTAACATCTGCCAAACCGTCATGCCAGGCCTGAAACGCCTGTTCAAACGTGTCTGTTTCAACATCTGTCTCTATGGTGGTCACCAGCAAATGGTGCCAACAAACGACCTGGACGATAATGGCATCACTTGGGTTTCCAAAAACTTCGTTTAGCTTTCGTGTTCTGGCAATCATCAGCATCAGCCAGTCAGGCCAGATAGCGGAGAAGTTTTCATCCAGTATTTCGTGAACATTCACCATTTGTTACATGCTCAAAACATCTCTTCGCTGTATATGCTGAAACAAATTCAGAGCACTGAAAAGGCAAATTACTCATTTTGTGCACACAAATCGGGTAATCTTGTGGTTGTTTTCCCTGAAAATCGTGAAAAACTATAGATCAGCCGGCCAGGACAAAACTGTGCAGGGGTGTGAAAATGGTAAAAAAAGTCTGTTATGGTGATGAGCTGACCGAGGTGAATACAGGGCATTTGTGGCAAGTCACTGGCTTGTCACTGAAAGGCGGCCTGCCGCATTTCACGATCAGCTGCAAACATCCAGGCCGGACAGACACAGATGTGGTGCTGTGCGAAAGCGGCTTGCTGATGCGGTTCAGCAAATCAGAAAAGCTGTCACAGCCTGTCTTCTCGATTGACCGCCTTGCCCGGTTTGTGCGGCCACAGTCTTGATAGTGATGTGGTTGTACAGGCCTAAGGCAGGCTTTGAATCCCCTGCCAGACAAAGATCACAAGCACCACAATAATTGATGCGATCACCAGCTTTTGTAACAGATTCATATTTGGCCCCTTGCCTCATCATCTCACAATATAGAACGGCTGCTCACATTATGGACTGATTGTACCCGCCGCATCAAGTCTGATCACGGCAAAACCGCCTGTCAGCTTTCCAAACCAGCAAAGCCAGCCTACACTCAACCCCAGCTCAATCCAAAAAGAGGTCTGCTATCATGGCTGCATACGCGCTTTCACAAGATACCATCACTCAGTTCAGTACTGACGGCGTTATCGTTCTGCGCGGCCTGTTCACTGACCATATGGCACTGATTGCAGAGGCGATTGACCAGAATATGGCCAGCCCCGGGCCCTATGCGGCGGAAAATCTGCTTCCTGGTGAATCCGGCCGGTTTTTTGATGATTACTGTAACTGGCAGCGGATACCGGCTCTGCGTGAAGTGATCTACACATCAGAGGCTGGCCGGGTGGCCGCCGCGCTGATGCGCTCACACACGGCCCAGCTGTTTCATGATCATGTTCTGGTCAAAGAGCCGGGCACAGCCAAACCCACCCCCTGGCATCAGGACAGCCCCTATTATTTTGTTGAAGGGGCCCAGACTCTCAGCTTCTGGATACCGGTTGAGCCAGTAGAAGAGGCAACGCTGCGTTGTGTGAAAGGCTCGCATAAATGGGACAGGCCTGTGCGGCCGACCAGATGGCTGAAAGAAGATAATTTCTACGCAGATACAGATACATATATGCCTATTCCTGATCCAGATTCTGAAGATATGAATATCGCCGAATGGGCATTGGCACCAGGTGATGCGGTGGCGTTTGATTTTCGCATTCTGCATGGGGCGCGCGGCAATCATACAGACCGGCGGCGGCGGGCGTTGTCGTTGCGGTTTGTTGGTGATGATGCGGTCTATGTGGACCGGCCGGGCCGTACCTCACCGCCTTTCCCGGGCCATGGCATGATACCTGGTCAACGCCTGCGAACGGACTGGTTTCCGCATATCTGGCCACAGCAATAAGATGGGCGGGCCCCGCCCCTCACCTCAGGCGATCTCAAACACAGCCCATGTCAGATCGTCTGTGAAATCTTCCAGCATCATAATAGTCACATCATCGCCCAAACTGGCTGTGCCCTTGGTGTCATAAATCAGCGTTTCTTGCTTTGTGTTGTCATTGGTTGCACTGGTCTGTGAGAAATAGCTGCCCAGGCCCCACCTGATTTCCGCCGCGTCTGCCAGGGCGGCCAGTTTTTCAGCCCTGCTCGTTTTGGCGTTAATGGCCGTGATATCCGCCTGATCAAGGTCAATCAGCAACCTGTCCCCTTCACCCGGATTGAAATCTGTTACCACGTCAAAAAAGGTTTTCGTGCCACCAAGGGTGAATTTATCTGCCCCTGCGCCGCCGGTCAGGATATGCCCGCCGGTCAGCACATCATCCCCTTCAAAGCCAAAGATGCGCTGTGTTGTCGCCGTACCGGTCAGATTGTCATTGCCTGTCGTGCCTGCGGTAATCTGATCAAGCAGCAGATAGAGGGCTGTGGTAATGAAATTGCTTGTGGCAAGAGTGCATGTATAGCCCTTTAATATGGCCAGAATATCGGCCCCCTTGGTCAGCAGAACCGTATCGCTTCCCGCTTGGCCAAAATAGATATCGCTTAAAGCCCCAATATCTAGCTTATCACCTGTGGCAAAGTCAGTAATGATATCGGCCTCAGCCAGCTTGTCACTTTCTGCGCTCAGAATAAAGGTGTCATTGCCCACCCTGCCGGTCAGCGTGTCCTTACCCAGCCCGCCGTCAAGGGTGTCATTGCCTGTGCCGCCGGTGAGGGTATCGTTGCCTTCAAATGCGAATATTTTTGTCCGGCTGTCTGTCAGTGAAAGCTGATCATCGCCTGTTGTAACGATCACAAGCCTTGTTAAGGACACGAGTGTATCTGAAGAAGTTTTGAATATCCTGTCAAAATAGACATTTGAATAATTGATTATTTGTACAAATGCCCGGCCTTCAGCATTCATCAATGTCATTCTGTCGCCATAAGAATAATCAAACCAGATTTCTTTAAGATCGCCTATATCCAATGTAACCAGATGTCCGTATGAATGTTTAGCCGTGTCTGTTTCTGAAAGCAGACGGCTTCCCTCTGTGTCCAGCTTCACGGTCACATTATGCCCCTTTGTCAGGATATAGGTGTCCGTCCCCTTGCCGCCGTCCAGAATATCATCCCCGTCCCCACCCTTCAGAACTACCCCGTCGAACAAACCAAGCAGAATATCATCGCCGTCTGAGCCTGTTACTGTGCTGTCAGCTGATGCAGGAACAAGTACTTCACTGAGGTTTACCGTTCCGCTTTGTGATATAAAATCATCAGCATCCAGGGGTATAGTCTGGTTGTCAAAATCTTTCAGAACAGCCATGAAAGACAGATATTCACGACTGCCGAACCATTCAATCGAACTTTGCCGGTACAAGATAAGATCATCGCCGGACTGCACCCAGAATACACTTTTTGCGTTCCCGATATTAATTTGATCGCCTTTTGTGAAATCGGCTATAACCGGTGCTTCCCGATGTGTCCTTGTTCTGCAGGTGTTTTATCGGCGCCTTAAGGGGTGCGGTAGAGCCCCGCCAGCCGGTCTTCATAAACCTGGCTCACCACATGACGCCTGACTTTCAATGTCGGGGTCATCTGGCTGTTCTCAACCGAAAAGGCTTCATTGGCAATCAGGAAATGGCGCACCCGCTCATACCCCGACAGGCGCGCCTCGGCCCGGCGGATGGCCGCCCCAATTTTTGCCGTCTGTTCTGCCTTATCCAGGGCCGCCAGCTCATCAGCCGGCACAATCACCGCGACCAAATGCGGCCGCTTATCGCCCCAGACCATGATTTGCGCTATTTCCGGCTCAATCCCATATTCGGCCTCGACTTTGGTCGGGGCGATATTATCACCGCCCGAATTCACGATCATATCCTTTTTGCGGCCGGTAATGGTGATATAGCCATCGCCGTCAATCGTCGCAATGTCCCCCGTATGCAACCATCCCTTAACAAGGGTCTCTTCTGTTGCCGCCTGATTGCGCCAATAGCCTTTCATCAGGCAGTCACCTCTGGCCAACAGCTCGCCATCCTCGCCCAGCTTCACCTCTACCCCGTCTACGGCCGGACCAACCGTTTCAATACGGATACGCCCCGGGCGGTTGGCCGAGATCAGAGGAGAAGCTTCGGTCTGGCCATAGCCTTGCAGAATATTCACCCCCAGAGCCAGAAAAAACGTCCCGATATCCGGGTTCAGCGCGGCCCCGCCTGACACAAAATACGCCAGCCGCCCGCCAAAACGCTGCCGCACTTTTTTGCGCACCAGCCCCTCCAGCAGCTTATCCAGAACCAGCTCTGCCACGCCCAGCCTCTTACAAGCCAGCTTTTTGCGGCCCAGCCGGACCGCCGCGGCAAACAGCTTTGCCGAAAGCCCACCCTTTGCGGCCACACCTTTGGTGATGCGATCATGCAACAGCTCATAAAGCCGGGGAACAGCGGTCATTAATGTTGGTTTTACTTCAGCCAGATTGGCCGATATCTTGTCCCGTCCTTCACAATACCAGACCTCTGCTGCCATCTGCACAGGCAGATGCAGACCGGCGGTATGCTCATAGGCATGTGACAAGGGCAGCAGGCTGAGGAAGACCGCACCCTGTTCTGCCCTGCCTTCAGCCAGCAGAACAAAAGCAGCGTCAATATTGGCTTGTATGGATTTATGGGTCAGCAAAACCGCTTTCGGCCGCCCGCCAGTTCCGGAGGTATAAATCAGGCAGGCCGGGTCTTCTTCATCTGCCGGGTAAATTATCTCCTCCAACAGAACCGCCTCTCCGGAAACAGCGGTAATCTCGTCAAACAGATGCACGTCCAGCCCCTCAGGGGGCTCCTGGGCCTCTGTCAGCGGATCCATACAGATAATATTTGTAATCCTGTCCTGTTCAGCCAGAACAGTAAACAGGGTATCAGCTATCTTGCCACCAGAGCAGATCACCAGCTTTGCCTCAGAATGGCTGACCAGATAGGCATGATCATCAGCTGTATTGGTTGTATATGCCGGAACTACAACCGCTCCCATGGTCATAATCGCCAGATCGGCAACAGCCCAGCTGACCCGGTTTTCCCCGCACAACACCACATGGTCACCGGGTTTCAGCCCAAGCGTTTTCAGATATCTGGCAAGGCGGCTGACCTGATCTGCTGTCTGCGTATAGCTCAGGCCGCGCCACTCGCCGCCCGTCTTTTCAAAAAATAACGGCTTATCGGGGTGAAGGCGGGCCTGTTCGGCAAACCGCCTGACCAGATGCGCTGGCTGTGTTGAAAACGCGGTAAACATCACACAGCCTCTGCTTGTTGTGCCAGCAATTTATCAGCCTTGATAAAGGCGGTCAGCTTGGCCTGGCCGGGCTGTAGTTCGGCAAAGACTGTCGCCAGCTCTAAAACCGCCGCACAGCTGGTCGGCATATGTACACAATCAGGGGTAAGTTCTTCTTCGGCAAGACACCAGTTCAAAAACATCACCAACCCGGGATTATGGGCAATTACAACCACACAATCAATATTCTGATCCACCTGCCTCACCGCCCTGCACAGCGTATTTACCCCGCTCTCATACAAACTGTCCTGAAAATCCACATTACATTCCGGCCAATGGGGGCGGGCCAATTCAAATGTTTGCTGAGTGCGAACCGCCGAAGAACACAAAACAGAAGCTCCGGCACCAACAAACCGGCTGATCTCTGTGGCCACAAGCGGCAAAGCGCGCTGGCCATGGCGCGACACGGGTCTATTAAAATCAGACAATCCGCCAGCATCCCAGTCAGATTTGGCATGGCGAAGCAAAATAAGGCGCGGCATATGACCTCTTTTGTTCAAGCTAGGCTGAAGTTATGGATATTCTGATAGGAAAGGCGAAAAAAGCAAGTCCTGATCCGCATCTGAGCCCTGATTAAGACTTGTGAGATATAAAACTATCTTCGTATAGTATCGATGCAGACCAGCGACAGAATTTTATCCATGAACTTTGAAAAGAATGAGCCTGACACATGCATCCCGCTTCTGATTTCAGTGCACTTATCGGCAACACCCCGCTTATCCGTTTGAACAGCTTGTCTGACCTGACCGGATGCGAGATTTACGGCAAAGCCGAATTCATGAATCCGGGCGGATCTGTAAAAGACCGGGCTGCAAAGGCGATTATCGACCATGCTGAGGCCACTGGCCAGCTGAAGGCTGGTGGCACAATCGTCGAAGGCACGGCCGGAAATACAGGCATCAGCTTAACGCTCGTCGGGCGGGCCAGAGGCTATAAATCTGTAATTGTAATGCCGGAAACACAAAGCCAGGAAAAAAAGGATGTTTTGCGTGTCTGTGGTGCAGATTTGCGACTGGTTCCGGCGGTCCCTTATCGCGATCCAAATAATTATGTGCGCTACTCTGAGCGGCTGGCAAATGAGCTGGCAGACAACACCGCAGAGGGCGTCATCTGGGCCAATCAATTTGATAATGTGGCTAATCGTGACGGCCATTTCAACACAACCGGACCTGAATTCTGGGACCAGACAGACGGCCGTATAAATGGCTTTATCTGTGCAGTGGGATCAGGTGGCACATTGGCAGGCACTGCGATGTATCTGAAATCAAAAAACAAAGATATTCGGATCGGGCTTGCTGACCCAATGGGTTCAGCCCTTTACCATCATTACACTCATGGCAGCCTGAAGGCTGAAGGCGGGTCAGTATCTGAAGGCATCGGCCAAGGCCGGATCACCGCTAATCTGGCTGATGCGCCTGTGGACAGAGCCTATCAGATCAGTGATGCCGAAGCGCTGCCCCTGATGTTTGAGCTGATGGAAAAAGAGGGGCTGTATCTGGGCGGGTCGAGCGCAATTAATGTCGCCGGAGCCTATCATATGGCCAAAGATATGGGCCCGGGTCATGTTATCTGCACTATCTTGTGTGATTCTGGTCAGCGTTATCAGTCTAAAATCTGGAATCCGGCTTTCCTGCGGGAAAAAAACTTGCCGGTACCGGCATGGCTTGAAGGAGAGGCGTAATGCAGACAACACTCGTTACTGTGGACTGGCTTCTGTCCCGGTCTGATACAAATATTCTGATTTTTGATGCAAGCTACTTCCTTCCCACTATGGGACGCGATGGACGCACAGAATATGACAAGGCCCATATTCCGGGGGCTGTGTTTTTTGATATTGACGGCATTAAGGATGAAACCTCTGCGCTGCCGCACATGATCCCGTCCGCTGAGGTGTTTCAGGCGACAATGCGTATGCTTGGCCTGCGCGACGGCCAACAAATTGTGGTTTATGATGATTCTCCGTTTCTGTCGTCTGCCCGGGCATGGTGGATGTTGCGTTATTTTGGCCATTTGCCGGTGGCTGTTCTGGATGGCGGCTTGCGTGCCTGGCGCGAGGCAGGTGGTGCGCTGACAAGCAATGTCCCTGCCCTGTCAGCTGGCAATTTCACCGCCACTGCACCTGCTGAAGCGGATGTGATCACCTTTGCTGAACTTGAAGCGGCCGTGCGTACCGGCACAGCTGATCAGATCCTTGATGCACGGGCGGCAAACCGCTTTGCCGGTCAGGCCGCTGAACCGCGCCCGGGCCTGCGTGCAGGTCATATTCCAGGATCACTTAACCTGCCCATTAGCGATATTCTGAATACAGATACTGGCAAGCTGAAGTCTGCTGAACAGTTATCCACACTATTTGCTGCTGCCGGGCTGGATATGCATCAGCCAGCTGTGACCACATGCGGCTCAGGCGTGACTGCTGCCGGGCTGACATTGGCTCTGGCGATTTTGGGTAAAACAGATATCCGGCTTTATGACGGCTCATGGTCTGAATGGGGCGCTTCTGACGCCCCGATTGAGACCTGAGATAAACACCTGTTGCTTAATGATCCAGGATCTGGCTCAGGAACAGCTTGGTGCGGTCTGACTGCGGATTGTTGAAGAAAGCCTCTGGCTCATTCTGTTCAACAATCTGTCCTTCATCCATGAAAATCACCCGGTTTGCAACCTTGCGGGCAAAGCCCATCTCATGGGTGACACAAATCATGGACATGCCGTCTTCAGCCAGAGACACCATGGTGTCCAGAACTTCTTTAATCATTTCCGGGTCAAGTGCAGATGTCGGCTCATCAAACAGCATCAGCTTAGGTTCCATGCATAATGATCTTGCAATCGCCACACGCTGCTGCTGGCCGCCAGATAACTGGCCGGGATATTTATGGGCCTGTTCCGGGATTTTGACCCGCTCCAGATATTTCATCGCAATTTCTTCAGCATCCGCCTTAGGCATCTTGCGCACCCAAATCGGAGCCAATGTGCAATTCTCCAGGATAGTTAAATGCGGGAACAAATTGAAATGCTGGAACACCATCCCCACATCACGGCGGATTTCATCAATATTCTTCAAATCATTATTCAGGGTGATGCCCTGCACGGTGATATCCCCGTCCTGATGTTCTTCCAGGCGGTTCAGGCATCGGATCAATGTTGACTTACCAGAACCTGACGGCCCGCAAATCACAATCCGCTCACCTTTATGAACGGTCAGATTGATATCGCGCAGCACATGGAAACTGCCATACCATTTATTGACAGCCTGCATTGAGATCATCACCTCATCACTGACGTTCATTTTTGATGCTGCTGTTTTTCCAGCCATAATCAGCTCCTGTTTGACTGAACCTGCCTTAATGACGGCGGGACTTACTCAGTTTGTTTTCCATATAAATCGAATAGCGTGACATGCCAAAGCAGAACACGAAGAAAATAACCGCAATATACAGATACATGGTCACGGCCTGTACAGGTGATGACCAGGCCGCATCTGCGATCGCTGACTGACCAGCCCCAAGCAAGTCGAAAATGCCGACAATTGAGACCAATGTCGTATCCTTAAATAACCCGATAAAGGTATTCACAATGCCCGGGATCACATGAGTCAGGGCCTGCGGCAGTATAATCAGCCGCATTGACTGCCAATAAGACAGCCCCATCGCCTGTGCGCCTTCATACTGGCCTTTATCAATTGCCTGCAGACCACCGCGAATGACCTCCGCCATATAAGCGGCGGAAAACAGCATCACCCCGATCAACGCCCGTAACAGATTATCAAAATTCACCCCCTCTGGCAGGAACAAGGGCAGCATAACAGACGCCATGAACAATACGGTGATCAGAGGAACCCCGCGCCAGAATTCGATGAAAATGGTACAGATAAGACGGGCCACCGGCATTTCAGACCGCCGTCCAAGGGCCAAAACAATCCCCAGGGGCAGTGAGGCAACAATACCTGTCACGGCAACCACCAGCGTGATCAGCAGACCGCCCCAATCACGTGTATCGACAGGCTCAAGACCAAAATCAACAGCCCCAACCCCTCTGACGGCATTGTAAATCACAAACACCCAGCCGGTCAGGCCAATCAGCGCATGAAACTCACCCATATTGGCGCCGAGATAGCCCTGCTTGGCCAGTCGCCCAACCGAAATGACCGCAAGCCCGATTATAAGCCACAATCCGATAGACCCAAATGGCGTTGCTGAATTTCCACCTGTTAACAAAATGAAGGCCACCAGCGGATAGAGGGTCAGCATCCCTGCCCCGACCTCGCGCCGCCATGGCATTTTTTCAATCAGCACATAGCCCAGCCCGATAAGACCGATAAGCACGCTCAGATTGACCCGCCACAATTCTTCCGAAGGATATGGGCCATACATAATGAATTTGTGCTTAGCATAGATGAATGGCCAGCATGCCCCATGCCATCCAGACGGAAGACTGCCGCCCTGGTCAACCGTCCAACAGGCTTCCCGCTTAATCCCGTCTGGATCAGACCAGACCGCAGAAAAAAGCGAAAAATCAAGAAGGGTGTAAATCTGGGTGAACCCAAAATACAATAAAAAGACAGACAGGGCCGCCACACTCAATGAACGGATCATCGCCCCAACAGAGCTGTAATCCGCCATGCTGGCAAACACATTATGCCACAGCCACCCTGTTATGCCTGCTTCTGTTGCAGGAGGTGGTAATAACGGGGCGTCTGTTGTGCGCACAAATGCCTGTTCAGACTGCTGTTTTACAGCCTTGTTCTTCTCGGCCATTCTACCGCTCCACCAATTTTACACGCGCATTGAACCAGTTCATAAACGCGGCTGTCAGCAATGAGAAGGTCAGATAAACAGCCATCATCATACCAATCATTTCGATTTCTTTTCCCACCTGGTTCAACGCGGTTCCGGCGAAAATCGACACCAGCTCAGGATAAGCGATGGCGACCGCCAGGGATGAGTTTTTCGTCAGATTCAAAAATTGTGAGGTCAGGGGCGGAATAATCACCCGCAAAGCCTGAGGAATGATGATCAGGCGCAAAGTTATACCCGGGCGCAGTCCCAGCGAATATGACGCTTCTGTCTGACCTTTGGCGACTGCCAGAATACCCGCACGCACAATTTCAGCAATGAAAGCAGCGGTATATAAAGATAAAGCCAGCCAGACTGCGATTAATTCAGGCACAATCACCATGCCTGTGCCTGACTGAAAGCCACGCCGCAGGGCTGGTCCTGTATCTTTAAATTCCGGAAGCCCCCAGTCCAGCGGGCTGCCCATGGCCAGAAACACCACCATAGTCGCACCGACAATCAGGCCCAGCCCTGCCCAGAACGCCGGAAAGGTCTGGCCGGTTTCATATTGCCGTTTGGTGGCCCATTTAGAAATCATCACAGCCCCAACGACCGCCATGATAAAAACAGAGAACACATAAATGAACCCATCACCAGCAAGCGGGGCAGGCAGATAAAGACCAGTGATGTTAATTCCGGCAAACCCGGGGATCAGTTCTATCTGTTCACGTCGGCCAGGCAAAGATCGCAGCACAGCAAAATACCAGAAGAATAATTGAAGCAATAACGGCAGGTTACGCAGCATCTCGATATAGATTGTGGCAAACCCTTTAAGAACCAGGTTATTTGACAAACGCATGATGCCAATGCCAAATCCCAGCACAGTTGCCGCCAATATCCCCAGCGCAGCAACAACAAATGTGTTGATTATGCCGATGAAATACACATCAAGGTAAGTGGATTCACCGACATTATAGCTCATAACCCACGTACCAAGCGTTGAGCTGATCTGAAAACCGGCAGTCTGTACAAGAAAATTGAAACCAAGGGTTTTACCCTGTTCAGACAGGTTTGAGACCGTGTTATCCACCAGCCACCAAGCTCCGACAATCAGAGCAAGGATTAAGCTGGCCTGAAACACTAACGCCCTCACGCGTGCATCATTAATCAATGCCATTGACGTTCTGGTACTGCTCATCTGAGGTCCTACTTGTGAAAATTTTTAATTTTAAAAAAGGGAATAATGAAAATTAAAAAAATGCCTGACCCGGAAACCGGGTCAGGCACAATATTCAATTTAGCTTAGCGGATTGGCGCAGCATACAGGATGCCGCCCTGGCTCCACAGAGCATTGACACCACGTGCCAGCTTCAGAGGTGTGTCCGGACCAACGTTGCGCTCATAGCTTTCGCCATAATTACCAACCTGACGGATGATCTGGTATGCCCAGTCGTCGGCCAGACCCAGCTCAGCGCCGAACTTGCCTTCTTTACCGATGAAGCGTGCTTCAGCAGGTGAGATCTTGTTGTAAGTCATAGCGTTTACATTTTCAGAAGAAATACCCATTTCTTCTGCGTTGATCATTGCGTTCAGTGACCAACGAACTATGTTGAACCAGTTATCATCACCCTGACGAACAACAGGGCCCAGAGGCTCTTTTGAGATGATTTCTGACAGAACCACATGATCGTCTGGGTTAGTCAGCTTGCCGCGCTGCGCAGCCAGACCTGAACGGTCTGTTGTATACACATCACAACGACCGGCGTCGTATGCAGCAACAACTTCGTCAGCCTTTTCGAAAGCGACAAGGTTGAAAGACATGCCGTTTGCACGGAAATAGTCAGTGATGTTCAGTTCGGTTGTTGTACCGGTGTTTGTGCAGATGTTTGCGCCATCCAGCTCAGTTGCTGAGTTCACACCCAGAGCCTTTGGTACCATCATGCCCTGACCGTCATAATAGTTTACACCAGCAAAGTTCAGACCCAGCTGTGTGTCACGTGTCATGGTCCAGGTTGTGTTGCGTGACAGAATGTCAACTTCGCCAGAAGACAGAGCTGTGAAACGCTGCTTCGCTGACAGAGGTGAGAATTTCACTGCATTTGCATCACCAAAAACGGCAGCGGCAACTGCACGGCACATGTCGACGTCAAGGCCGGTCCATTTGCCATCATCGTCAGCATTTGAGAACCCTGGCAGGCCCTGGCTCACACCACACTGAATAAAACCTTTTGCCCGTACATCTTCCAATGTACCAGCAGTAGCTGCTGAAGCGGCCAGAACACCTGCTACACCAGCAACGAGAAATGAAAATCTTTTCATTTTTAGCTTCCCTGATCTATTGTTGTTTTCCTCCCAGCTCACACTGAGACACACATAGTCTTAACACATAGCGGCGAAAAATGAACTGAATTAATGAAAACCAGCCCTATAATTGTCACAAAACGGACATATTCACACCAAATCAGCGAAAAGACCTGAAGATGACGCGTAAAAACCACCACATTGACACCAAACTGGGCCATCTTGGCCTGTCACCAGACACTAATTTTGGTATACCGAACCCACCTATCTACCGCACATCAACGATTCTCTCCTCCAGCATGGCCCAACATCGTGGTGAATTGCCAAAAGCCTACGATTATGGGCGTATTGGCACACCGACCTCTGCTGCTTTTGAACAGGCTGTTGCCGCTTTGTATGACGCAGAGGCTTGTATTTCCACGCCATCTGGCCTGTCTGCAATTACAACAGCCATTCTGTCTGTTGTGAAATCAGGGGATCATGCGCTGTTTCCGGACTCGCTCTATGGCTCATCACGCCGGTTTGTCACCAGCTTACTGTCTGATCTTGGCGTGGAAGTGAGCTTTTATGTACCGCGGGCAAATGCTGACATTGCAGGTGAATTCAAAGAGAATACCAGCCTCCTCTATCTTGAATCCCCTGGCTCACTCACATTTGAGCTTCAGGATATTCCGGCAATGACCACCCTTGCCCGGCAACAGAACGTGACCACCATTTGTGATAATACCTGGGGGACCGCACTGCACTATCCGGTCCTAAAACTGGGCGTGGATATCGTTGTTGAGGCCGCCACAAAGTACATAGCCGGCCATTCTGATGTGAATTTAGGTGTTGCAGCAGCAAGCGGACAAGAGGGCAAAAAGCTGAAAGCCATTGCACGGACGCTGGGGATTTGTGCCGGGCCTGAGGATCTCTATCTGGGGCTCCGTGGTCTGCGCACAATGCGGTTGCGACTGGAACAATCAGGAGAGAACGGCATTCTGCTGGCAGAACAGCTGAACAATCACCCTCTTGTGAAAGAGGTTATCCATCCGGCCCTGCCCGGCTCACCAGATTATGCTATTTACAGTCGTGATTTTTCTGGTCCTTGCGGGCTGTTTGCCTTTGTGTTGACGGATTCCATACCGCAAGACAGGCTGGATAAAGCCGTGGAAAATATGGATATTTTTGCAATTGGGGACAGTTGGGGCGGCTATGAAAGCCTGATAAAACAAGCGCATCTGAACAGCAATTTGCGCCAGTTCACGCCTGAACATACCCCGGGTCACCTTATCCGTGTCTATGCAGGTATTGAACATGGCCCTGATTTGTGGGCAGATATCGAAGCGATGCTGGACAGGCTGACCTGACCCGTTCCGGCGGTTACCCTCAGGCAGAAAAAATCTTGCCAGGGTTCATAATGCCTTTGGGGTCGAGTGTCTGTTTGATGGATTCCATCACTTCCACGGCCTCGCCCAGCTCTGCACGCAAATAGCTTTGCTTGCCCTGACCTATGCCATGCTCACCGGTACATGTTCCGCCGAAATCAAGTGCGCGTTGTGATAAGCGCTTTGTGAAAGCGGTAATTTTATCCTGGGTCTCCTGATCATCTGGCATGCACATGGGCAGACAATGAAAATTACCATCTCCCACATGTCCAATGATGGTCGAGACAAGTCCGGTTTGTTCGATATCCAGTCGTGTTTCTTCCACACATTCAGCCAGTCTGGATATCGGCACACACACATCTGTTGACTGTCCAACCGCCCCTGGCATCATCGCCATGGTCGCGTAATACGCATCATGCCGGGCCTTCCATAATTTCTTACGCTCTTCTGGGTCAGTGGTCCAGATAAAATCCTGGTCTGTATGGTCAGACGCGATCATCTTGAATAAATCCGCCTGTTCTGCCACTGATTGCTCTGTGCCGTGAAATTCAAGCAATAACAGAGGTGTTAACGGCAAGGACAAGCCGGAATAGGCGTTACAGGCCTTGATTTGCAGCTCATCCAGCAATTCAATCCGCGCGACCGGAATCCCATATTGAATGGTCTGGATAACCGCCTGACAGGCTGCTTTAATTGACGGGAACGAACAAATGCCACCAGCGATCATTTCTGGTATGCCCTGCAGCTTCAGGGTCAGTTCTGTAATCACCCCCAATGTGCCCTCAGATCCGATCAAAAGACGGGTCAGATCATATCCTGCTGATGATTTACGGGCCCGCCCTCCTGTACGGATAATTCGGCCATCTGGCAGCACCGCCTCCAGAGCCAGAATATTATCCTTCATGGTCCCATAGCGGACCGCATTGGTTCCTGACGCGCGGGTTGCGGCCATCCCGCCAAGTGATGCATTCGCACCAGGGTCTATCGGGAAAAACAGCCCTGTATCGCGAAGATGTTCATTTAAGGCTTCCCGCGTTACTCCGGGCTGAATCACCACGTCCATATCTTCAGAATTCACCTGAAGAATTTTATCCATCCCATTCATATCAACGCATATACCGCCATAAGGTGCATTGACATGACCTTCCAGAGATGAGCCAACACCAAAGGCAATCACCGGACATCCTGTGTCATGACAGACAGAAATAACATCAGACACATCTTCTGCTGACTGTGCGAAAATAACTGCATCTGGCAGTTGCTGAGAAATCCGCGATGTTGTGTGGCTGTGATGACTGCGGACAGATTCACTCTGTGAGAGCCGATCCCCGAATTTCTGCTTCAATATGGCGACGGCCTGATCGATAGACTGACGTTCAAACATATTTAATTCACTCCCGCAATCACCTGCAATGCGCTAAGAAAACGTTACAGTCTACAATTGACAACTCGCCCAAATCAACGAAAAACCAGCCCGTTAGTCGGCTTTATCAGCCTGCAGAAAATCAAAATCCACACCTTCAGGAGCCTGCAGAACATGATCATGAAACAGCTTCTCATAGCCCCGCCGCTGCACGCGGGCCTGTTCAGGGCTTGCTGCGCGCCGGTTGTCCATCTCTTCAGCTGAAACCAACAACTTCACCTGACGGTTCTGCACATCAAGCTGGATCAAATCTCCTGTGCGCACTAAGGATAACGGGCCGCCAACGGCCGCTTCCGGGGCCACATGAAGCACAATGGTGCCCGCAGCTGTACCGCTCATCCGCCCATCTGAAATCCGCACCATATCCTTAACGCCTTTTTGCGCTAGCTTTTTCGGGATGGGGATCAGCCCCGCTTCTGGCATCCCCGGGGCCCCTTTTGGTCCGATCCGGCGCAGAACAAGAATATCCTGTTCCTCCACATCCAAATCAGGTTGATCAATACGTGCTGCCAAATCAGCCATATCATCAAAGACCACCGCGCGGCCGGTATGAGACAACAGATGCTCACTCGCAGCGGCCTGTTTGATAATTGCGCCATCAGGGGCCAGATTACCATAAAGTACCGCCAGCCCGCCTTCCGCATAAACAGGATCGCTGGATGGTTTGATAATATCCTGCGGCCAATCGGGGATCACGGTTTGGGCCAGCTCGTCTCCGATTGTCCGGCCAGTGATGGTCATCGCCCCCAGATCAAGGCAGTCTGACAGTTCAGCCAGCACCCGCACACCCCCGCCAGCCGCATGCAAATCTTCCATATATCCTGTTCCGGACGGCTTCAGATCAACGATCACCGGCGTGTGTCGAGACAATTCATCAAGCCGGTCCAACGACAGCTTTATCCCCAGCCGGCCGGCCATCGCGGTCAGATGTATAATTGCATTGGTTGACCCGCCAACCGCCAGCAGCACTCGCATCGCATTTTCAAAAGACGCCATGTTCAAAAATGCAGCTGGGCGGGCTTTTCGCTGCGCCATATTAACGGCCAACTGGCCTGTTTCCTCGGCGACCCTGCGCCGGTCTGCCGATACCGCCGGCGCGCTTGCACTGCCCAGCGGGGCCAGCCCTAACGCCTCAACCAGAAGCGCCATTGTGCTGGCTGTTCCCATCACACCACAGGTACCGACCGAAGGCACCAGCGCATCATTTGCCTCAGCAATCGCTGTTGCATCCAGCTTGTCTGCGCGGTAATCCGCCCACAGCCGGCGGCAGTCCGTACAGGCCCCGACCCGCTGGCCGCGAAAACTGCCTGTACTCATTGGTCCGGTGACCAGCTGCACAAACGGAACATCTGCACTCAGTGCTCCCATCACCTGCGCAGGTACCGTCTTATCACACCCTCCGATCAGAACAACTGCGTCCACAGGCAGCGACTTCAGCATTTCTTCTGTATCCATAGCCATCAAATTGCGCAGATACATTGATGTGGGGTAAGCAAAACTTTCATGCAAGCTGATGGTCGGGAACGCCATCGGCAGGCCACCTGCTGCCAGAACTCCGGCTTTGACATGGGCGATCAGCTCTTCTGCATTGCCATGGCAGGGGTTGAAATCACTGCCTGTATCCACAATGCCGACAACCAGCCGGTCAAGCGCGTCATCCCCATAACCAGCGCCTTTAATGAAGGATTTACGCAGAAATAGCGCAAATTCATCATCACCATACCGGGTCAGCCCCTTTTTCATCCCCGTTGGGTCATCTCTATTTGTCATGTGCTGAACTCTGTTTGTGGTGAAACTGCACGTGCGTCAAAGACTAGGTCTTCAGCGCGCGGTTGGCAATAAACACTGGCAACAGGCCCGCACAGACGATCATCAAAGCAGGCATGGCGGCAATTTCAATCATCTCATCTTTCGCAAATTGATAGGTAAAGGTGGCAAAGGTCTCAAAAGAAAACGGTCTCAGCAACAAGGTCAGCGGTAATTCTTTCATTACATCAACAAAGACCAACAGCCCGCCCGCGATAATTGATTTCTGCAACAAAGGCAGAATCACACGGCGCACGGTCTCGCCAAATCCATGCCCGAGAATACGTCCCGATTCCATCATATGAGGCGGCATCCGCTTCAGCCCAGAGGTCACCGCTCCATAACCAACCGCCTGAAATCTGATCATCAGGCCAAACAACAGCACAAAAAAACCGCCTGCAAGAACCAGATCATCAGATATCCGCCCCAGCAGATTATCTAAAAAACCAGTAAAGCTGAGCACACCTATCGCCAGAATCGTGCCTGGAAACGCATATCCTGAAGCCGCCATGCCAGCCAGAAGCCGGCCCAGCCGCCCGGAACGGTACACAGCCAGCATCCCAACCAGAACGCTTAACACCATCACCCCTGCAGCCACTGATAGCGCCAGGCTGAAAGATTGCTGGGTTAACGCTGCCAGAGACAAACCAGACCCACCACTTTGACCGGTGAACACAAAATTCAGCAAAATCACTATAGGGCCAAAAAATCCAATGGACACAGGAATCAGGCAAACCAGAAAACAAATCACAGCCATCCCTGGAGAAGCTGACATCATCGGCACTCCCAGCTGACCTGTCCCGTTATTCTGAAACGACCGGCGGGATCGGGCAAAGACCTCAACCATCAGCAACGCCCCGACCAAGATAAACGCAATCAACGCCAGCTGGGCGGCGGCAGGCATATTATTCATTCCCAGCCAGACATTAAAAATCCCCAAAGTCAGCGTTTCTAGGGCAAAGTAATCAACCGTGCCAAAATCAGACACAACCTCCATCAACACCAACGCCAGACCAGCGACAATTGCCGGACGAGCCAGTGGCAGCGCAATCGACCAGAATACCGGCCGGCCGGCCAGAGCGGCAACCTCAAACATCTGAGCAGATGTTTGCCTGAACGCTGTCCGCGTCAACAGATAAATATAAGGGTATAAGACCGCAGCCATCATCACACTGGCCCCGCCCGCTGATCTAATCTCTGGAAACCAGTACTCACGTGCCGTCTGCCAGCCAAACATCGCCCTCAGCCCGCTTTGCACAGGCCCGGCATATTCCAGAAAATCTGTATAGCTATAGGCAATGATATAAGCAGGCATTGCCGCAGGCAGCACCAACAACCAGTCAAACACTGCACGGCCAGGAAAATGATAACGCGAAACAACCCATGCCGTGGACACCCCAAACAAGGTCGCCAGAACTCCGACCCCGGCCATCAGCAACAATGTGTTCCCCACATAACGCGCCAGCACAGTCTGCAGTAAATGCGGCATCAGATCAGCTGTATCACCTGTGGCGGTCACCGCAATGGCCAGCAATGGCGCCATCATCACGGCACAGACCATAATCAGAATCACAGGAACAGGCCCGGCATATAGCCGCAGCAGGCGGGCAGAACTGATATGCCTTATCGTTTTGCTGACCATTGATAACCCTTAAACATGAAGGCTTAACTTATCGCTTGTTTCCTAGTTTGTGTAAATAATAATCATTCTCAAAAAGAAAAGGCTAAACCACCAAAAGCTTGCCCGTATCATGGGAAAATCACAGCTTCGCAGACTGATTTATTCTGTGAAATGAGGCGGCCGCTTATTCAGAAAAGCAGCAATGCCTTCCTGGCCGTCCGGAGCAGCAGCAGACTGGGCCAAACAGAGCGCCTCTTTGTTCATCTGCTCATCTAAATGTGAAGTCAGGCTGGTGTTCAACAACTGTTTTATGCGTCCATAGGCCTGTTGCGGGCCATTGGCCAGCTGTTCTGCAGCATGCCGCGCTTCAGCCATCAGGCAGTCATCTTCAACAACGCGCGTAACCAGCCCCCACTCTACCGCCTCTTCAGCAGTAAGCATACGGTTGGTGAAAATAAACTCGCTTGCCCGCCGCATGCCCATCAGTCGCGGCAAATACCAGGTTGATGAGCCGTCAGGGCTCAAACCGGCTTTGGTGTAGGCAGAGACAAATTTTGCTGATGAGCTGGCCAGAACCAGCTGCGGAAAACCGATAAAGGCCAGCCCGCCACCAGCTGTCACCCCATTTACGGCGGCAATGACAGCTGCATTCATGCTGGCAAAACAGCTGACCGCGCCATGCAGATAATCTGTAACCTGTTTCAAATGCGCAGCAATTTCATCACCCTGCTGATGAAACTGGCCCAGATCACCTCCGGCACAAAACGTTTTTTCTCCTGCACCTGTCAGGATCACTGCCCGCACCGACGGCTCCCCCGCCAGCCTTTGCGCCGTTTCATATAAAGCTTTGGCCAAATCCAGATCAATTGCATTCATCTGCTCTGGCCGGTTCAGAGTGACGGTTGCGACAGCATCCGTGATGTCGCTGAGGATAGAAGACATAAAAACGCACCTCCGCATGATGCTGCTGCTGGCTTGTCGGTCCAGACTACCATCTTGCGCCCTGCGCGAGAAGAGCTAGACTGACTCTGTCCGATGGTCAGTCCAGGACAGCAAATGAAGGGGGGAAGATAAAATGATGGCAATTGTTATCGCGGGTGTAATTGCCTGTCTGGTCATGGATGGGTTCCAGCGTTTGCTCTGGGTCACGCTGGGCCAGCCGCCATCTAATTGGGCTATGGTTGGTCGCTGGGCCTTCATCGTGTTGCGGTCTGCCCGCCTGTATCAGCCTGATATTGAAACAGCACCAGAAGCGCCGCATGAACGGGCCTTTGGCTGGTTTGTACATTACGCTGTTGGCGTCGGTTATGCGGTCATTTATGCCAGCCTGATGCAATATGGCCTGCTGACCGCCAGCCTTGTCGATGGGCTGATTTTTGGCATTGCCTCGGTGATTGTGCCTTGGTTCTTTTTCCTGCCGGTTATGGGTAAGGGCATGCTGGGCAAACATACGCCCGCCCCGCTGAAAGTTTGCATGCTGGCGCTGGTAAACCACTGCATCTTTGGGGTGGGTATGGCTGCCGGCTTCCAGCTGGCAGTGTAAAACCTGCCTGTTGCTTAAGCGCTCAATGCGTCATGCGCGAAACTGTAAATCTCATCTTTCATGCGGCGATAGCTGGTCATCTCATCTTCCTCAACGATTTTCATTGATCCCCCGACCAGAGCCTTGCGCCGGATCATCGCAAAGACTTTAATATGACGGTTACATTCATCTGATATTTTTGCGATTTGGCGGCGAGCCAGATGAGTCACACGTGTTTCGATAAATTCAGCCTGTACCGCTGCCTTCATACGAGACGCCGCATCATAATTAATTTTTCCCATCTGGCTTAATGCACTGTTCTGCGCCAGATTTATCTGATTTTCGAAACTACCCAAATCCGCAGCTGTCGGCTTTGGCAACTCAACAAAAAAATTCATGTCATCTGGCCCAGGTGACATTTTTTTATATCCTGCCAGACGAAACTGCTGAATCAAAAGATCTCTGTCTTTTAACTCTTTAAGAGCGACTCTTATTGAAGTGGTTGAAACAACTGGGTCATAAATTATCGTTGACAGGTCCAAAATCCGTTTCATTTTTCCGGCCTGTTCAAATTCGATTTTTCGCAGCGATTCAATCTGCACCTCAGAGGGATCAATTGCTTTTAATGTTTCCAGTAAATCTTCTAACAACTGCTCTGCCATTGCCTTTACAGACAGCGAGTAGGAATCATCTGAAATCTTCACATCAAAACTTATCATACCACTCTCTTCTCACCCCCAACCATCACCGGATTTTAGCATATAACGGGCTGCTAGCGTCTGTCACTACCTTAACAGCACCTCAGCTGCACCTGTTCAGCCCGCTATTCAGGCCTTGCCTGCTGTTTTCCTGATGACCGCTCTGCCTGATACAATTTCTGCAGCACATATGGTAATTTTTAGCACTTCTGATCAGCGCCGCCTGATGATATGGTTGAATTCCTTATGATATTTCTGTCCATTTGGGGTAATTATGATTCCGCAAGATATTGCTTTATTCAGCCTGCTCTTACCTGCGATCCCGCTGACTATGGTGGCGGTCAATTTCCGCTATACCGCCCTTGCGGGTCTGATCCGTCAAATCCACGGCATGGCCCAAAAACCAGCAGATCACAACCGTCCACCCGCTGTTCTTCTGCGCGAGGTTCACTTGCTGCAGACCAGAATCACATGCGTGAAGTATAGTTTGTTTTTCGGTGGGTTGTCCTTTTTTTTCAATCTTCTGGCTGTCGGGCTTCTGGTTCTGGGGGCAACGACCTTTTCTTACGGGTTTTTTGTTGCCACGCTGGCCAGCCTGTCCTCTTCCATCTTGCTGTTTTTATATGAAATCAGCCGCTCGACCGAAGCCTTATCCTTACATATCTCTGATATCCGCCAGTCCGGACAGTAACCGTTTCCCGGCTTTTGCCTGCCGGACAAGCTTGCATCAGGAAACCTGTTCAGCCTAAATTTGACGGGATTGATGTTAATCATTGTGTGGATAAACCCCTGCCATGTCGCCTTCTCTACCCTATTTGGATGAACACCCTCTAGCTGTCGATATTCGTCGTGGCAGATCTGTTGAATCAACCCATCTTGTCGATATTGCTGTGGTGGATAGTGATGGCCGCCTTATCTTGGGATATGGGGATGTTGAACGGCCTGTCTTTCCGCGATCGGCGATGAAACCGCTGCAGGCTCTTGCGCTTGTTGAACAGTTGCAACAACGTGGTCTCGACCAAAGCCTGTCAGCAGAATCCTTGTGTGTGACTTGTGCTAGCCATAATGGCCAGGCGGCCCATCTTCAGGCAGCAGGCGATTTGCTTCGCCAGTTTGATATCCCCGAACATCATCTCATCTGCGGGGCGCATTGGTCACTGGACCAGGACAGCCTGATTGACCAGGTCCGCACTATCCCTCAGCCTACACGCCTTCACAATAACTGCAGCGGCAAACATGCGGGCATGCTGGTTCTGGCGCGGTTGCTTGATGCGCCGTTTGACGGGTATCAGCGGCTTGACCATCCGGTTCAGCAACGCATTCTTGGTTGCCTTGAAGCAATGGTGGGGTGCGCGTTAACTGGATATGGCGCAGCTGTGGACGGATGCGGGGCCCCGGCATTGGCAGGGCCATTGGGTAACTGGGCCCGCGGCTTTGCCCTTTTCACAGGTGACGGCCCCTTGCCAGAACATCGCCAGGCAGCTTGTCAGACATTAGCACAGGCGATAGCGGATGCCCCGCATCTGATCGCTGGTGACAGGCGACTTTGTTCAACCGTCAATCAGGCCTTTGGTACGGCTGTCACGGTAAAAACAGGCGCAGAAGGTGTTTATGCTGCTGCGTTTCATGAACTGGGACTGGGCTTGATGCTGAAAGCTCGTGACGGGGCCAAGCGGGCAGCTGAACAGGCCCTGCTGCATGTGATGACGAGGCTGGGGCTTAACCTGCCTGCCCTTGTGGCAGAGGCGTTCCAGCCTGTGCTGACCAACTGGGCTGGTGAAGCTGTTGGTGATATTACAATCCGTGATCAGGGCCAGATCATATGACCGCACAATTTCGGGTCCGTCCGGTACACAGCACAGAAGCTGATCATCTGCTTCACCTCTCGGACGCCTATATGCACAGTCTCTATCCTGCCGAAAGCAATCATCTGGTCAGCCCGGATGAGCTCAGGCAAAAGGCGATCATCTTTTTAGGCGGTTTTTGCGATCAGACCTGTGTTGGCTGCGTGGCATTAATGGCCGGGCACAAACCCGGACATGCTGAGGTCAAACGCTTGTTTATAAAGCAAGACGCACGCGACCACGGCTTTGCGCGCAAACTGATGGAACAGCTGGAATCTGCTGCTGTCCAGCAGCATATTTCTTGTTTGCAGCTGGAAACCGGCATTCATCAGCCTGCCTCTCATGCACTTTATGTATCGATGGGATATCAGCAAATTCCGCCTTTTGGTGCATATCAGGCTGACCCGCTCAGCATGTTTTTTGAAAAACAGCTGAGCTGAAGACCGGTGCTTTACCAGCTTGCAGCTGATTTGTTAAATTAATGCCAGACAAAGGAGTATGAAACATGCAGATTGACCTGTCCCCTGCTGCCCACGGTCAGCCCGCTTGTCCGCGTTGTCACAGCCCCTTACGCACCATTGTGGTCCATGGGCATGAACAATGTGCAATCTGTAAATCAAATATTCTGGAATGCTGCTCTGGTGAGGTCTGCCAGCCTGACCGGCCTGCACCTAAACGCCCCTCTGATAAAAGCACTGTGACGATAAAAAGCTGATAGAGTATATCAAACACTTTGCGCCACCAGTTTTCGCCCTATTTCGATAAGTATGAGACAAAAACAACATTTGTTCCTACTGCCTATTTTTCTGCTGACCTTTATCTGTTTGTTGAATAACGGCCCGCTTCGGGCTGACCAGACAGACCCGCGTCTGCCGGGCCTGTTTAACAGTCTGAAAGACGCCCCAAACGCAAAAGCCGCAAAAACGACTGCTGATCGGATCTGGCGCATTTGGTCTGAAAATCCTGAAAATCAGCTCTTGACCAAAGTGCTGAATCAAGGGGTGATGCAAATGAATGCTGGTCGTCTGCGTGAAGCTGAACGGCTGTTCACCTCTGTGATAGAAGCAGACCCTGACTTTGCCGAAGCCTGGAACAAGCGGGCAACCGTATATTTCATCATGGGGGCCTATGATCTGTCCAAACGAGACATTGCGCAGACAATTGCGCGCGAGCCTCAGCATTTTGGCGCCTTATCAGGCCTTGGGCTTGTGGAAACACATATCGGCAATTATGAAGCAGCGCTGAAAGCCTATGAACAGGCTGCCGCCATCCATCCCTTCATGGAGGGGCATGAGGATATCGTCAGCGCATTAAAAAAGTTGGTCAAGGGAACAGCCCTATAGACGGCTTACAGGTCCGGGGGGCAAATACCCCCGAACACCAAAGCAGAGTCAGACAGAGCAGCCCCCTGTGCAACCAGAAGAACATCACCGCGGGAAACATCACCAGGGGGGAACATCACCGGGGGGACATCGTCGGGGGGAACATCACTGGAGGCAACAGCAGATGAGACCATTTTTTCTCCTCATCACCGCGATATTGGCGGTGTTTATCCTGATTTCAGCTCATGTCTATATGGGCAGTGGACTGTTTGCCGGTCTGTTCAGCTTTGCGATTTATTATCTGGCGTGGGAGCTCACCGTCTGCCAGTTACAATCTATTTTACGATCTGATCATCCAGAACAGCTGTCAGACCCGCGCTATGAGGTCCACATCACAACTGACTATTTGGACGACCAAAAACGGGACTAAGATATTTTCTTGTTCCTTTCTAAGATTATTTTGCTTTTCAATAGCCCTCATCCGTGATGAACTCTGCTGGATAATTCATCAAACGCCTGTGTTCAGGAGAGCGGTATCAACTCTGCCTACCCTTATGCCAGCAACCCTGTATTTCTGGCATTCTTTTTATATTCATTTGCGCTGGGAACGCTTTTTCCGCGTCTGGGTGATCTGCAGCTTCAGATGGGGCTCAGCGAGGGCGAACTAGGCCTGTCTCTAGTTGGCGCACCTCTCGGGGTTCAGCTGTCTTTACTGGCCGCTAATCATTTAGTGGCCCGGTTCAGCCTGGCTAAAGTAATGATCATCGGGCTGGGTCTGATTATGGCGGCTTATGTCGGGACAGCATTTGCAAGTACACCGGCAATATTTTTTATGCTGTTGTTCGTCATGGGCTTATCGGTCGGCATTCTTGAGGTTGCGGTGAATCTGGAGGCAGACCGGGTTGAATATGGCCTGAAGCAACGCATAATGAACCGCGCACATGCATTCTGGTCATTGGGATTTTTTGCTACTGGCCTGTTGGGGGCTGTGATGGCCCAGCTGGGCATCTCTGTTCTGGCTCATTTTGTCATCTTCGGTGTGGCTGTCCTGGTGCTGACTGTGCTGGGGTTTTCTGGCTATGTTCAGGCCCCCTTGCGCCCGACGGCTGAGACCGCAACCCCGAAATTTGTCAAACCAACAGCTGCCATTATGGTCCTGGTTTGTTTGACCTTGTCTGCTATGCTGGCAGAAGGATCGGCCATTGAATGGTCTGTTATCTATATGCGTGATGTCTTTGCCACACTGCCGCTGGTAAATGGCATGGCCCTCGCCCTGACCGCTTTTGCTCAGTTTCTGACCCGGTATTTTGCTGACCGGTTTGTGGATAAATATGGCCCGCGTCTTGTTGCGGGGCTATGTGTATGGATCATGATGGCCGGTGCTGTTCTGGTGGCAACAGCACCTGTCTGGCCCCTAGCCTTGCTGGGGTTCACCTGTTTAGGGGCAGGCTCATCTGTGATTTTTCCGCTCGCTATGTCCGCCGCTGCCCAACTCCAGGACCGGCCGGCCGCAGTAAATGTCGCATCCCTTGCACAGATATCTTTTGTAGTGTTTTTATTATCCCCTCCCATATTGGGGCTGGTGGCCGAACATATTGGCATTCGCCATGCCTTTGCGATATGCCTGCCTCTGACCATCCTCAGCCTGTTCAGCCTGCGCGGGCTGGCAGCAAAACCTCGTCCTTCTGCTGAATAACAAAGCATCGTGACGCCGTCTTATGGTGATGCTATTCTGCAATCCTGATGAAATTGTTTCCGTACAGCCCAGCGGGCTGCCTCAATAAGGAGACCAGACGTGGACACACATCTTCTCTCACAACAATCATCCGGGGGGCTGACAGAAGCCAGCAGTGACATAAACAGGTTTCGCGAATTAACAGCGCGCACAACCACATCTGATGACGCGCCGCTTGCTGTCGATATTCAGCATAATATTCCCCTTTATGACGGTCATTTTGTGAATTCAGCTGCTGTGGACACAAACAGCCGCCAGGCTTTACTGTCAGAATGGGCTGATATTCTGGCAACTGGCGCTGGTATCATTGTGATTAAGAACGGCCTTTCCAAACATGATATTCTTGATCAGGCCAGCCAGATTTTTGAAGAAATCATTACCGCTGAACAGGCAGCATCTGGCGGCGGTGGCGATCATTTTGCCAAAGCAGGGGCAAATGACCGCATTTGGAATGCATTGGAAAAGCATTGTCTTGTTGATCCCCGTAATTTTGCCGACTATTATGCGTCTCACGGCATTGCAATGGCGGCTGAGGCCTGGCTTGGCCCTTTCTATCAGATGACGGCTCAGGTTAACCGCGTTAACCCCGGCGGTGCGGCACAATCCCCTCATCGTGATTATCATTTAGGCTTTATGACAACCGAACAGGCCGCTGCCTGGCCAGCTCACGCACATCGGCTGTCTCCTTATTTAACCTTGCAAGTGGCGGTGGCGCATTGTGATATGCCCCTTGAAAGTGGACCGACCCAGCTGCTGCCATTCTCGCAGACCTTCACCGCAGGCTATCTGGCCGTCTCGCAGCCGGAATTCCAGAAGCATTTTGCTGAAAACTTTGTACAAATTCCGCTGGATAAAGGCGATTTACTGTTTTTCAACCCGGCCGTCATGCATGCCGCAGGTCAGAATACCTCAACAGATATTTACCGCATGGCCAATCTGCTTCAGGTCTCTTCTGCCTTTGGACGGGCAATGGAGGCAGTTGACCGCCAGGCGATGTCTCTTGCCCTTTATCCGGTTTTGCTGGAGGCTCATTCATCCGGCCATCTGTCCCGTGCTGAAATAGATAATGTGATTGCATCATCTGCAGAAGGCTACGCCTTTCCGACCAGCCTTGACCGGGACCCGCCGGTTGGTGGGCTCGCGCCAAAGACACAAGCTCTGTTCGTCAGAGAGGCCCTGAATGAGCACCAGACAACTGAACAGCTTCACTCAGCGCTTGAGGCGCTAAAACGCCGCCAATATGGCTAGCTTTTCGGTGTATTGACCCAGCCCTCAGCACCTGTTTTCACAAAACTTCCGGCGTTTAACTCCCGGAAAGCTTCCTGCAGCTCTGCCCTTGTATTCATGACAATCGGGCCGTGCCAGGCAACAGGCTCACGCAATGGCGCACCAGAAATCAGCAAGAACCGCACCCCTTGCTCTCCTGCGACAACTTCAACCTCGTCACCATCACCAAACACCACCAGAGTGCGGTTGCCGGACTGGTCTCTGATTTTCAGCTCGTCACCATTAAATTCTTTTTCAACATTAACGCCAAACGGGGCTGTTGCATTGCTGAACTGAGCAGAACCGTCAAAAATATACGCAAATCCTTGTCTGCGGGTATCAAACGGAAACCGTTTTTTCACATTCGGCAACAGCGTGACATCCAGATAGGTCGGATCTGTATCAATACCATCTACCGGCCCGCGATAGCCGCGGTAATCACCGGCGATGACCCGAATATGGGTTCCATCATCATCTGTAAGCGAATTGATATCGCCTGATTTGATATCCTGATAGCGCGGTGTGCACATTTTCTGATCACGCGGCAAATTGGCCCAGAGCTGAAAACCATGCATCTGGCCTTGTGCGTTACCAGACGGCATTTCCTGATGGATAATTCCTGAACCAGCAGTCATCCATTGCACATCACCACCACTCAGCACACCGCGATTACCCAAAGAGTCCGCATGTTCGACATTCCCTTTCAGCACATAGGTGATGGTTTCAATACCGCGATGCGGATGCCAGGGAAAACCGCTTTCATACTTTTCCGGATCATCATTGCGAAAATCATCCATCATCAAGAACGGATCGAACGGCTCAGTCTCGCCAAACCCAAAAACACGATGCAGATGAACCCCTGCCCCTTCCATGGTTGGCCGGGCCTGACTGCTGAATTTCACAGGACGAATGGACACAACAAACACTCCTTCACTTCTTTTCCTTTACCCATCTGGGCTGTGGGTGAAAAATTTCAATATAACAAAGCTGAAATTACACCATTTCTGCCAGATAAAAAAACGATGAAAAACCTTATCCAGCGCATCTGACCATGGGCTTTGCACGTAAAGACAATCATCATCATGCCTCCAGCCTGTCGCTGAGGGTTAATCAGGAGATATAAATGACAGAAGCAAATACATGCGGTTGCGGGCGCAGCCCAACAGGTAAGTGCTGTGGCTGGCACAATCTGAGCGAAGAGCAATATGCAGAGAAAAAAGCCCATTGGGAAGCAAAGCAAGCTGAAAAAAAGGCTGGCTGAATATAAAAAAAGAGGCTGAGTGCCGTTAGAAGGTAAAAGATAAGCACAGCACTCAGCATATCTTCTCTTGCAAACTGATTGCCAATTTCAAAAAAACTTCACCCTTTGGTGAGGTTTTTTCTTGCCTATGTCTGATTTTGCGCAAACATCATGCCCTCTTTACCAGATTTACTTCCTGGCTTTGAGATGCCGTCTGATTTTGCTGATAATAAAAGCAGCAAACAGCACTACCCCCGCCAGAATAAAGGTGTCCGCATGCGACACACGCTCACCACTGAACAATGCGCCAATTGTTGAAAAAACATCCATAAAGCCAGTCCTCCTCTGCCCGCGAGCATAGGCTATTCACCTGATGATGAAAAGAGGCGGCTCTACTGCATCAGAAAAGTGACAATACAGCTTCAGGCGGACGGCCAATAACTGCCTTGTCTCCTGACACCACAATCGGCCGCTCAATAACTTTTGGATAACGGACCATTAAAGAGACCTGCTCAGCTTCATCCATCTGGGCTACAGCGGAAAAATGCGCCTTATATTCGGCCTCATTCTTACGCAACAGGTCTGCAGCAGTAAGACCCAATTTACCCAGAATGTCTGTTAATTCAAATGTCGTTGGCGGTGTCTGCAGATAGAAAATAACATGCGGCTCTGCCCCCTTGGCTTTTATCAGGTCCAGAGTTTGCCTCGATTTACTGCATCTTGGGTTATGATAAATGGTCAGCTTGTCCATAATAAACCTCATAAAGCTGCTGTATAGTGATGAAACCGATCTGCACTGATGTTCGAACCACACGCCAGAACACCAACCTTCTTTCCGCACAGCTCAGCGCGCAAAGGCCCTAACGCTGCACCCAACGACGCTGCACAAGCAGGCTCAACAAATAAATTTAACCGATCGCGCATCTGCAGCATGGTCTCTGCCATAATCTGATCATCAATCGTGATGACCTCATCAACATGGGCTCTTGCCAGCTCAAAAGACTCTCTCAGGGCTGACGGCGCGCCTAGGCTGTCTGCAATGGTTTGCACAGACGTCAGGGCTTCTGGGCGGCCAGAAGCAAAGCTTCGGTGCAGGCTGTTTGCGCCCTGCGGTTCAACCCCGATAATTTTTGTGTCCGGGCTGACCTGTTTGATCGCTGCCGCCATGCCGGCGATCATACCACCGCCACCAACTGGCAGCACAACAATTTCCAGCTGAGGCGCATCTTCAATAAATTCAGCCCCACATGTGGCAGCCCCAAAAGCCATATTCACATCATTAAAAGGGTGCAGGATTTTTCGCCCCTCTTTTATGGCCACCTCGTCCAGCAGCGCGGCAGCAGCAGCGATATCCTCAGCCAACACGACATCTGCGCTTAAGTCCTGACAGCCCCGAATGCGCAGCGGGTCGGCTGTTTTCGGCATAATCACCTTTGCCGACACACCGCAATGTTGTGATGCCCAGGACACAGCCAGCGCATGATTACCGCCACTGAATGTCGCCACACCGGATTTGGCCTGTTCAGCCTCAAGCCAGTCTACCCCAAGCAATGCACCTCTGGCTTTGAATGACCCTGTATGCTGAAATAGCTCCAGCTTCATGAACAGCTCGCTATCCTCTGGCAGCAGGGCCGCAATTTTACTTCCCCGCAAGGGCAAAACAGGCGTTCTGATGATCCGCCCTGTCAGGGATTGCCGCACCTCGTCCAGCTGTTGAATGTCAAACCCTTGCATCTTGAACCCTACTCACTTTTCTTAACACAATGACGCGGTCAGCCGCTTATAAGCGTCATCTGTGAACGCCAGCTCCTCATCGTTTTTTATATCAAACAAGGATCGGTCAATTTTTGACAGCGCCCCCAGATAGACATGGATGGCTTCAGACGCTGTATCACTGATACAGGTGACGCCATGAATAAAATCAGCAGCCAGGCTGATCACATCTCCGGGACTGACATCTATTTGCTCTGTTCGTTCTAAACGGCCCTGTTCTGTGCGGGTAAATACGTCATTTCGCTCAATCCCCCGAAACACACCAATTGTGGCTGACATCAGGTGATTATGCGGGGGCACACTCTGACCAGGCGCAAACCGGCAGAACCAAATCGACACAGTCTCATCTTCAAATAAAATGACATCATTTTCTTCAAAATCCGGGGTATAGGCTGCGGCCTGCTCGGGATCGGTCACAAAGGCCTGCAACACTGACCTTACAGCCTGTTCAGCATTTTGTGAGTGAGCAGCTTCAATTATCTTCTGCAGCAAGTCATCCATTACCCTTATATCCTCAGCTTTCGCACGAACGCCGCGTTTAAATACTGACCAAACCTCGCATAGACGGCAAATGACGACAACAGATAGTTTGTCAAAAGCCAGACAAGACAAGACCGCATCAGCATGCTGATCCATTTGTCTTGTTGCTGTCTGTAAATTTTTCCAGCCACTACAGCCCTGCGGCATGACGCTTGCACCTATGCGCTTATGAAAAATTCAGATGATATATCCCCTCTTGATCCGATTGTGCTGACTGAACAAGCTATCCAGTGCCTGAGAGAGGGAAATCTGGACGAGGCTGCTCAATATTTAAAAATGGCCAAATCACAAATCACCGACAAATTGGCTTCCGGACATCCGCAGCCTTTACAGCGGCTTACATCAAAGGACATGATGAAACACTAATCCGCAATAAACTGCAAAATCCAGATGAACACTGGTGCCATGTGGCCTGTATAATGCAGATATTATCTTGCAGAACAGCCATTGATCTCAGAATATTTTCACCTCACAGACGCCATATCGTGAAACAGATTCATTTTTTGTTCAGATTGTGCTGTCAATCCTGTCACTCTGTGACCAGTAAGCTTGGGGAGACAAGCAATATGCGAAAACAGGGGATACGTTGCCTCCTGTGCACAGCTCCTTTCCTTGAGGCCGTGCCTCCCCGTCTTACCCTATAGCGCTGTGTTCTTCGTTTGACTCGTTTAGGGGGGAAGACGACACAGCCCCGGGCGAGACCGACGTGAATGGCTTTTTGACCGCGTGAGCAACAAACGTGGCGCCGAAACTTGGACATTCATGACGGTCTCGCTCTTATTTCCGGCTGGTCTCCAGCGAGATTTTTGCGGCGTTCCCGACAGAAACTGCAGATAAATGTTAAACCTTCGCCTGTTTTGTGCCGTAGACATTATGTGAAGGGACAAAACAATGGAAACACATTTTCAGCAGCTTCCGGCAAGCAAATATAAACCGCGCACAAAGCCAAACGCGAAATGGGTTGAGCTGATCTTACATGCTCTCACAAAAATACGGCAGAAAACAAGCAGCCCGTCTTAATCCCGCGGATCCAGCGCTGAGCCGGTATTCCGGTTACTGGCATACCTCATTGATATGGGCCTGTGTCAGCTCCGCCAGTGCGGCCATAAATTCCTCACAATAGCCTTTGTCACTGGCCGCATGATGCGCCGAGGCAAATCCACCGGAATCATTGTCAAAATACATCCCTGACGCAGACGCAAATTCCTCCTCAATTGCCGCCCTTACCAGAATGTCTGCCCCGATGTTCAGGTCTTTTCCGTCTATCCCAAAGCCTTCTTTTACCATCTTTGTGGCCAGCAGGGATCCAGGATTAATCGCTATAAATGCAGGGCCATTTGGGTGTTCACGCGCCGCCTCAGCAGACCAGAGTGTAATGGCAAGCTTGCTCTGCGCATAAGCGGCCATATCGTCCATCGGCACAAAAGCCCTCATCGCAGCAATATCTATAGGGGCCTGAGCTGCAGATGATAAATTCAGCACCCGTCCCGTCTCCGGAATAACAGCCAACAGACTGCGCATCAGGATATAAGGGGCAAGCGTGTTCACATCAAACCGCACATCCCTGCCCGCTGCTGTCCTTGTTTGTTTAGTTTTCAGAATGCCTGCATTATTGATCAGCACATCCACACGTTCATGCGCCGCCAAAACCGCCCGCGCCATCTGAACAACAGCGCCCATATCTCTGAAATCTGCTTCATAGGTTAACGCGCCACCCAGCTGTTCTGATATTTGTGCAAGTTTTGCCTGATTGCGTCCGTGGATCAGAAGCTGATGCCCCTGTTCAGCCAGCTTTTTTGCGGCCAGAAGCCCGATCCCGTCTGTCGCGCCAGTGATGAGTATTGTTTTTTTCATTTGCAGTCCTTTATATGCTGAACGCTGGCAGCACATCGCTGGCCAGCTTTTCCATAGTCTGGCCAATATCGGCCTGATTAAATCTTAAATTCAGCGCAACATGGTTAATGCCAAGCGCCTGCAGGTCATCAAGATAGGCCTTTAAATAATTTATACCTGAGGAAAACCCAAGGTGAATAGGGCTTGGCGGCGCATCATTTTGCGCAACCAGATCAATATATAAGGACTGCAATACAGGCTTGTTTACTGCGCCGAACCGTTCAATACGACGGCGATAATCAGCAACCAGCCGGCCCTGAACTGCCGCATTGCGCGGATAGGTCATCCACCCATCACCATTTTGCGCCACCCATTCAGGCGTTTGTTGGGCCCCGCCAGTAATCATCAACGGAAGCCGCGGACCAACTGGTTTCGGCAGCATATCAGCACCACCAGACAAATGACCGTGAGCAAAGTTAGCCTGCGGATAGGCTGTGCCCATCGCCCGGATATAATCAATGCTGTCTTGAAATCTCTGGCCGCGGCTGTCGAAATCACAGCCCATCAGGGGATATTCTTCTGGCCTGTCCCCTGAAGCAACACCCAACAAAAGACGCCCCCCAGACAGCGCATCTACAGAGGCTGCAGCCTTGGCAATATGAGCAGGATGACGAAGCGGCAAAATCACCGAAGCAATGCCAAGCGCGATATCCTGTGTAACAGCCGATAACACACCCAGATAAACAAAGGGGTCATACATCTGTCCTATATCCCCAAATGCAGGCACGTTAAACGGTATATCCCGCAACCATATAGCTGAAAAACCTAGCCTGTCGGCCAGTTTGATCTGTTCGATATGCTGCTCTGAAGACGGCACAGGGTTGTGTCTGTTTGCCTCTAAAGGAGCGACCAGACCGATGCTCAGCTTGTCCAGCTGAAAGGTCTTATTATAGGCCCGGTTCAATGAAGGAAAAGCGTTTGCATGAGCGTCCAAAATTTTGTCTTCATCCCAAGTAAAGATAAGCTATGATGAACCTGCACCGCCTGACGGCCTGACAGCCTCACCGCGGCCACCCTACCGCCAAGACAAGAATCAGGCCAGCTCTGTTTTTTGCTTTTGTTCAGCTTGCCAAAATAAACCAGCCCTGCACCGGCAAGGGCAAGACACTATCAGCACTGCGGCGCCAGTTCATAAATATAGGCATCTGCCACTGCGCCGTCAGCCAGACAGACTTGTGTGATAACACGTCGATAATCTGCTCCTTCAAGCTCATCAAGCAGGGCCAATATTGCTTTTATATCTTCAGATATAAACAGACTGCCCTTTACTTCTGTTCCGTTTGGATGCAGCCGGATACCCGGAAAACCATGCTCTGCCCCCCAGCCTTGATTTTCTAAATGGCCCAAAACATGGCCTTTTTCCCAGCAGCCTTCAAAATCATCAAAATACCGGGCGTTAACCTCTCCTGGCTGAAGCGTTCCGTAAACAAAAACAGCTTTACACCTCATAACTCCTCTCTGCTTTGTTTAACATGGGTCAAAAGGACTGTGGGTAAGTTTCGCATCATAAAGAACCATAAAAAAACTGGTGCACCAAATTATATCCTTACCCCCCCCCGACAATTCATAAAACCACCTTTTCTGTAATTGACGAACCATTAAATCCTGAGAATTATGGAAGAGACTAAAAAAGCAGGGGGTTTTGATGAGCGTATCTTTTATGGTTCAGGTTGGTGTTTGTCTTGCCCTGTTCACCTTAATGCCCATTCATCTTAACGCTGCTGAACATAATGACCGGCAGGCCCGTACACCGATAAAAATGGAGCCCAGCCCTATCGATGCTCTGCGTCTGCCCCCATCATGGCCTTTCAGCACATCAAATCAGCTTCTGGATGATAACAGGAATGAGCTGTCTATCAGACTGAAAGATGATTTATTCTTAAGCAAAGGCCAGCCGGATCAATGTAAACGCAGCGGAGAATATACAAAAAGCATTTCTGCGCTTGCAAATTGCCTTGAAACTGCTGGCCTGGCCTTTCTGGAAACGGGCCAGTTGTCTCATCTTGAACCCACATTGCTCAATTTGGCCAAAAACAACCCTCTTATCTATACAAACACCCCGAATGACTTTTCACCAGATCGGTATAAAGCCCGTTCTGTGCTGACGGTATATGGCGCTTTTTACGCATTTTATTATGACCGCTTTGAATTTACTGACGCCGACAGAAAAGCGGTTGACCAATATTTCGAAACCCAGCTGCAATATCTGAATATGGATGATGTTGGTCAGCGCAACGAACAGGTCTTTTGCAACCCCAGGAATCATGCAAATATTGGGATAAACAAAACAGGTCGGGCGGACATCAATACCTGTGAATCTAACAGATGGAAAGCCACGATTGCGCAACTTCTTCTTGGCATCCGGCTTCAGAATGAAACCCTTTTCCGTCGTGGGATTTACAATACGCGGTTCATGCTGTTGGCTTTTGATGAGAAAGGCATTTTCGTGCCGTGGGCAACCAGAGGAGCACTTGCCCTTCACTACTCAAATGAAGTCCCGCGATTTCTGGGAAAGCTAACCGAGATCTATCATGCAATCGGATATGACTTTTTAGCGCATACGCTCGAAAATGGTCTGAAGGTCCATCAGTTGTTTGACCTGTATTTCAAGGTGTTTAACGATAAATCAATTTTAGATAAATACGCCAAACGTCAATATGCGCAAAAAGGGGAAAATTACGGTGAATATCTGGACCGCTCTACAGCAGAAGAGCTGAAGAAATGGCGGTTAACAAAATCAGCCTTTGCCAGAGAAAGCATGCGCTATATCGAAACCTATCGTCCAGACCTTCACAGCCTTGTGGACTGTAATTTTAATCCGCGCCAAACCAATGGTGAGCCAAACAGGCTGGTCACAAGCTTTTCCATTATTGATCCATATGAGTTCTACCTTTCAAATTTTGGTGATGACACAACAGAAGCTGAGTTTTGCCAGACAAAACGAAGAGAAACGATAACAGAGCGGGAAACATCCTATCAGCGATTTTATAAGCTGCAAAACGGTCTGTAGTCACTGAAAGACAGTGAAAACACCTTCCGTCTCGCCTCTGATCCCGCAACAGCAGAATTCACCGCCCCTGTTAAAAACCGCGCTTTTATACAGATTAAATCACGAGATACTGAACTGTCTTCTGCTGCAGAATTCATTGAAGTGACGCCGAGCAGGACAAGCATCAGATGGTTTATCGGACAAGGTGCTGAACAGCCTTTTGCACAATTGCAGGCCAAATCAAACGAGGCAGGGCGGACATGTGGATATCTGCATCGCCGAATGTGGGGAAATGACTGGAATATGCTGCCGATCCTGGTGCAAACCGACAATGATTATGATTTAGATTATCAAATTTGCTTTCACGAACATCTTCTGGATAACCTGGAGAGTGAACAGCTGAATATCTATCAGATGCTCATTGCATCTGCACAACAGGTGGCCAATGAATTGTCACGCAATTACCCTGCTTATGCAGAGCTTTATGAACGGACAAATGACGGCTGGAAACTCCAGGGCGCACAAGGCGCAGTGAAGATTGATTTTTTCAAAAAAGACGCGGGCCAGCCCAGTCAAAAGGGCCAAATTGCCAAAGGATTTTTAAAGGTGAAAATTGACGGGAAAATCATCGAAGAAGGGGTCGAATTCTTTCAATTTACCACAGATGACAGCACATCGCTTGAACAAGCGATGGTCTGGGGGATTTGGGAGGATGCAATTCCGCCCTTAGACCAATTTAACGCTATAAATAAAAGAATTGAAGAAACCTGCGGCATTCACTTCTCAATGCCCAATGATGTGTTGGTATTTGTCATTCAGACAAGTAATGATGACACATTATCCAGACAGCATTGTTTTCTGCAGGAATATGTCACTCAATCAAATTCAGATATTGCTGTTCTCTACCGGAAACTGCTTGGCGCAGCCCCCGAAATATTTACACGCGTAGTGGAATAGCGCGAAGGGCGTGAGCGGGGTTAAAGCTGATGATGAGCCAGAAAATGGCGACTCTGGGAGGACTCGAACCCCCAACCTGCTGATTAGAAGTCAGCTGCTCTATCCAGTTGAGCTACGGATGAAATTGTTTTCATTGCCTTTTTTTCTGAGCAACACACCGCGTTTTTACTTGTTTCATACTTTTAGTGTGACACAGCTGTGACAGAAATCAATTACATATCCAGACGCTGATAACGAGAAAAATCTCCTCGCCGCCAAGGGGTATACTGACAACACGCAGCTGATATTTGGCAAAAAAGCATAAATCTGGTACCATTTATTCGACGTACATACAATATATAGTAAATATGCCTGGTTCGCCACTAGCCCAGGCTCAACAAAAAAGGCAAAGACATGACCAATAGATATTTAAGCGATGCAGCAAGTTTGCAACTTCTTTCAAGTTACAAAACCAGACGACAAAAAAGACGAACAGTAGTGAATCAAACTATACTGTTCACATTCGCAGTCTTGGTGGTTCTTAGTTATATTGCCGTATAAACCAGCTCTTGAATGACGATGAAGTTGTTTGTATCCAAAAAGCTTTCTCATCACACTTGCTTGTGCCAGTCATAGCGCGGAGAGAAGCCAAGCATCTTCTTAATTTTCTCATTTGAGAACAAACACTCCTCAGGTCCAATATCTCTTTTCACAGGCACTTCTGGGTAAAACTCGTTGAGTATGTCATCTGTGGTGAGGTCAACTGAATTCTGGTCATTCGAAACATTAAAAATCTCGTATCCCAAGCCATCTTTTGCAATACATAAATCAACGGCCTGACCCAAATCCCGTGCATCTATATAGTTAAAAGCATTGGGCAGCCGTACCTCTGGGTTCTTGCAAAAACCTTCAAACAGGTGATATTCGTCCGGCTCTACGACATTTCCGATACGCAACCCATAAATATCGATGCCAGTCCGGCGCTGGAAAGCTTTTGCTGTTTCCTCATTTACGACTTTTGACATTGCATAGCTGTCCATCGGACGCGTTTCATCCTCTTCAAAAATAGGCAAGGACAATGGCGCGGGTTTATCATGAGAAAAACACAAACCGTAGACAGTCTCAGAGGAGGCAAAAATTATTTTTTTCACACCAAGCTTAACAGCGGCCTCTAGGACATTGTAAGTGCCCATGACATTAACCTTGTAAGTCTCAATATCACTTGCCTGCAAAATTCTTGGAATAGCGGCAAAATGAACAACCGCATCATAACCCAATGGCGTTTGGCGTTCTCTTAATTCATCTCTGTTCATGTGCGCCGACATTGAAGAGAAGACCTGCGCAGGGTCAGTCACATCAACATGTAAATAATCTAACTGAGGTTGTGCAACTTGCGTAATGTCGGCATTGAGAACCCGGTGCCCTTGTTCTATTAAATAAGCGGCAGCGTGTTTCCCAGCTTTGCCACTTGCTCCAGTAAAAAATATTCGTTTTTTCATGAATTAGCTCTGTAGGATAGTGTCAAAATTGTTGTCTTCGAGGTGATAGATTACTTAACTGCCTGTCTAAAGCCATAAACTATGCTGCAAAGAAAGATTTAAGTGTGGCATAGCTCGCCGACACTTCGGAACGGTTAGACACAAGCGCCAGCTTCGGTTGTTCTAGGCTTGCGCGGTGACCCTGTATATAGTTGCACCGTAAGTGATAACCCCATCTTTTTGCCTTAACAACCCATCCTGGATAAAAGCATTTTTTATATTTTCCAGCATATCCGGAGTGGGCTGTGCTTCTTTTATTGCCCTAAAGCCCATGCCGATTTCCATCAACAGGGAAGCGTTCTGCTCAGCGCTATCTTCTGTTCTGATAACCGTCTCAACAACATCTATTTTTACTGAGGAGAAACCTGAATTCTCCAGAACAGAAGACAAATAATCATAGTTACTAAAAGCGAGTGGACCAGGCTCTTTACCGGGCGCGGCAAGAGAAACTCCTGTAATATCCATTACTGAATTTAAAGGCGCGTAAAAAAACTCATTCACTTTCAGAGGCGCCCAACAAACAAACCTAAACTGTCCGTTTTGCTTGATAGCTGTGCGAATATTTTCAAATGCCTTGACTGGATTTTCAAAAAACATAACCCCGAATCTGGATATGGCTATATCAGTTCCCTGCTCATCAAAGCTAAATGATTGAGCGTCAGCTTGCACGTATTCGATAAGCTCATTTCTCTCCGCACTTCTTGCGAGATTCAACAATTGCTCGGAAATATCGAGACCAGTCACTTTCGATTGTGCCCCAAGCAGTTTATGCAATTGTCTTGTTGTTGAACCCGCGCCACAACCGATATCAAGCCCATTTTTACAATTGGCTGCATCTAACCCCTCAAACAATATTTCAGATATGTTTGATAGCCTCTCATTCATGGAAGCATCATGAGCAACCCAAGACTGTCCGGGCTTTTCGTTCCAATATTTACCCTGCCCTTCATTCTCTCCGTAAACAGTCATAGTTTTCCCTCGCTAGAAACAAACAATACAAGGGAAAATGATGACACAGAATACAACACTGACCAAGACCCCTTGCATGGCAGTCAAGAAATGATAATAAAAGATAGGTGTTGTATTGAGAGCGCAGACAAAGAGACCCCTTGGAGAGTTAAAAAAATCAAAAGGAAATCAGCTCAGCCTGTCCCTTAATTCAATGGAGACTTGGCTGATTTCAATTTGAAGAACTGCCGCGTTAGACAATTTTAGGGTTTTAAAGAACGTACTGTTTATATTGTCAGCTATTCTACGAATAAATAATGCTCTGCATACCGAACATTATGTACAAATGACACGCGAGGAGAATGCCCGCTACAACTGTTCCTTCGTGAGTAGGGTTTACCCCCTCTACTTCGGCCCATTTTCCGTTAACAGTAACGTAGCTCATCACAAGCATACCAACTGATTGCAATGTGCCATAGGCAAACAATGCCCAAGCTCCAGCAGGCGATGTTATTAACAAAACCGCGTATACGATGTTTTGCATGCCAATGTTAACGCCTGCAAATCTCACCATCCAGGCTGACCCGGCACCAATACCCCATTGAACTATCGCGGCGTCTGTTTGAAATGTGCATCGAAAACCATAATAGAGCCCCATCAGCATTGGAATGAATATGGCCGCAAATCCGATGATGCCTCCAGTATTCTCAAACATACTTTCCTCCTTTTTTACGCCACTTAAGACTTCTCGGCATTATCAGTGGCCAAAAATGCCAAGCAAATTATGTCTTTAGCCTTCTCGAATTTTGCCAAACCAGCCTGCTATCCTCTTGGATGGTAGGCTCGTAGCTTGCTATAGTTTCATGATTACCCCTGATTTGTGTAATCAGCGCAGCGATGCAAATCGGCATGAAAAACAGCTTTAGCCCTAAGTTTCATATTCTCCTCAGAGGATGGGGCTGTCATAAGAGCCATAAATGATGAATGGCTAGGATACCAAATACCCAAGGCCTCATGAATACATTGCTCACCTACAACCGTACCTTCTATGTTTGTACGCCACAGTATTTTCCCGCCAACTTCACTCAAAAGCTTATCCAATATACCCATGTAGCTTTTGTATAACGCGCCATTTGGGTAACCAGCTTCAGCGGTGTAACAGTTTAGATTAAGCATGAAGACAGGCCTGTCCGCCTCACTTCCAGCAATTGACTTCATCTTGTCAATTTGACTTGCGTTAACCTGAGGTAAATCTGCCATCACTCATCGCCTCTATTTTTTATTACTGGATGGGTGTAGCTCCAGTCTCTGTTCTGATAACTTTCCCGTCTTTCAGACTGTCGACAATCATCACCGCCTCTCTTGAACCGTCAGGAAAAGTCATGACCTGGTGCATTACGAGAATTTCCTCATTTTCGTATAAGCAGCGGTCATCCGCTATTACTAGAGCATCACTGCTCATCATAGCCTTGAGAGTTGGCTCCCATTCACTTTTTGTAACCTCGGCGTTTGTTTGATGACGCACAAACACAAAATCATCGTGAAGCATATCCAGATATGCATCAGCATCTTTATTATCTGAAGCCTTTTTAAGTTTCTCATAAACAGACATAAGTGTCCTCCTTAGTCGTTTACTCAGCAGTCTTCCACGGACCAAAATCTTTGCCAGCGCCGACAATCTCATAGGCAATTACGGTCTCATCACCCACAACCCAGCCATCATGACCAGGGGCAAAATAATAAGCATCACCCGCTTCCGCGAGTAGTTCGCTTCCGTCATTATGCTTACACATTAATTTACCCTGGATAATAACCCCTACATGACCGGCCTGGCAGCTATCACCGCCAACAATCGGCTGAATGCAATCTGACCATTTCCATCCAGGCTCAAGAATAAGTTTCGAAGCATTCATGTCGCCCAATTTTACCACTGAAACATGTGCTTTTGGTGGTGTCTTCATCTCATCAGCATCACGAAATGCTTTTTTATACAATTTAGCCATACTTCCCTCCCCAATGACTTCTATCCAAAATTGTATACCAGTTGGTATTTTTAACCAAGAAATTTGAATTTTTTGTCATAAATATCTGTATTTTTGATAAAACATTGTGTTAAGAAACGAATTACTTCGGAATTTATGAATAAAAATGCTGGCAAAATCGGGTGAAGAAAGCCTATTGCATTTGCCAACCTTCTTCTTGCCCATTTGCGCCGCGGGTGACATTCTCAGCTTGTTTCAGGAGAAAGCGTGCCACCAGAAGATAACAAATTCATCGACAACCTTTACCACGAGTTTGAGCAGAAGCTATTCAAGGTATTTGGCTTCGGCATTGAGGATTTAAAAAAGGTATTAGACCGCGCGGATACAGATGAGCGACGCGGACATTGCTTGGAGACAAACTTCAAGGAGGCATTTGAAAACGGAGGCGCGCCACAGCTCCGCTGGGAAATGAACAACACCATAGTTTGCTTAGAATACGTGTACATGAGCCAGCGTCTTGGCCGAGACGCAACCCACGAAGAGTGGGTAGAGCATATTCTTAGTTTGAATATTGGTATGACGCGGGATGATTTAGTGCCGTTTGACGAATTAGAGCGAACGGATGAAGTGAAAGATTAAATCACGCATTTTCCTAGGCGCCACACCGCGGCTTTACTTTTCTCACACCCTTAGTGTGACGCAGCTGTGGCAGAAATTTAAGTAAAATTATGTTCAATAGAAAGGTTGCATAAAGCCCGCTTGTATTTATTTAGCCGCGGTACGTAGCACACAGGTTGTGTAGGATTCACATGGACCCCAATTATCCTTTAGCTCAAAGCACCCGCTATACTCCGTACCCGGAAATGCACAAACAACGATTAAGGCTATGTAGTATATGGTCTAAAAAAAATTATTTGCTGCCTCTTTACACCAGAAAAGCTCGCGCTCTATTACCTCACTTAAAATGCTGCCAGTGTTTCGTTGGTGCTGGGTCATCTCATTTTCATACACGCCGGTATAGTATTTAATATCACCTAACATTCTTTCACCAATTTGCTCGGCTGCGTTCATTCTATTTTTAGTCAACAACTCAAAAGACAATTCTAAAAATTTACCTGACAGAAGTACTGATTTATCTTTCTCGCCTCCTGATGGTAGAAATCTTGCTACCGCACCGAACAAACCAGAGCATCTATTCGTAACTTGCGCTGTTGTAAATAAATCTATTTCTTGTCCAGAAGTAAGAAACTCATGAACAGTTTTAAATTCTGAACTTTCTGATTTATTGGCTGAAACAATTACAATCGAACAAAAAATTATCGATAAAACTGACTTTAAATGACTTGATTTCACAATAGCTCTCTCAAACCGCTAAACTGTACAAATAATCTTGCATAGAAATATTTTCATTGGAAGAACCCAAAAACAAATTCATCGACAACCTTTACCACGAATTCGAGCAGAAGCTATTCAAGGTGTTTGGCTTCGGCATCGAGGATTTGAAAAAGGTGTTAGACCGCGCGGATACAGATGAACGACGCGGACATTGTTTGGAAACAAATTTCCGAAACGCATTTGATGAAGGTGGCGCGCCGCAGCTCCGTTGGGAGATGAACAACACCATAGTCTGCTTGGAGTATGTTTACATGAGCCAGCGGCTTGGCCGCGACGCGACCTACGAAGAGTGGGTGGAGCATATCCTTAGTTTGAATATTGGGATGACGCGGGATGAGTTGATGCCGTTCGATTAGTGCCTAGTTTACACTTTTACATTTATACCAGTATGTCCTCTGAAAAAGACCTCCGTCGTTGTTTCCTCCATGAGTGTAATAAGCAGACCAGTAGTAACCGCTCTTATGGAAGACATACGTCTCATTATAATCACTGTCCCAATCAACGAACTCGTAATATTCTTGACCAGCTTCAAGATTATAAAAACCGTCTTTAACAAACTTACCCTTTAGCTCTGGGCTCTTACTGCTAGATGCTGGGTAGCGCATGTAAAATTTATCATTCTTAAAGACAAATTTTGTTTGGTAGGTATCCGTGGCGGCATTGGTGTTTGCGGTTAATTGTCCAGACTTTAAGTCAAGCTGAATAGCTTGAAAGTTGTCACAAACAAGAGAGAACGAGCCTGCCATGGATGAGTAAGGCAATAGAAACACCAAAGCCGATACAGCAATTTTCATACCTCGTCTCATGTAGAACCTCCATTTTTTCAAATAATCCTTTTTTCAGTGTTAAAATGGTGACACAAAAACCCGCGCTCACCAAGACCCCTTGCAAGGCATGTAGCAAATGAGAATAAAAGATAACTGTGATATAGGCCTAAAAACCCGCTTTGGCCCCGACTGGCCTGGCAAAAGATGCGGGGCGAAGACCAGAGCTGGAGGCATATGCCCTAAACCGGCCTATAAGGACTCAGGACGCTGTCATAACCATGGCGGGGCATCAACCGGCCCGAAAACGAAAGATGGCCGTCAGCGAGTCTCAGAGGCCCATTTAAAGCATGGTCGTTACACCAAGGACAAAAAGGAGGCTAGAAAAGAGGGCGCGGCCATCGAGCGACAGCTCCGCACTAGGCGAAAGCTCATTGAGAACGAGTTAAAGAGCGCGGGGATAATTTAGCAGGTACCCTAGCGCCGTCAGTCAATTTCAAAATCGGGGTTTCTCTCCACCCTGCCCCCCTCAAATGCGGACTTAGCAACTAGAGCGGTTACAGGCCGGGATTGTCTCAAACAGTCAGTAATTATTTGAAGTGCCTCTAACCGGACACCCGAACACCCCATAGGGGTGTGTCCGTGTCCGTCCGGGATAAGATGTGCACCAGTTAGGCAAGAGCAAAAGTCTCTCCGACTTCTGGCATTCGCCTCTCCTATTTCTTCTCATATATATGGGGGGTTACAGTACCCCCATATATATATATATGTAACCTCTGTAACCTCTGTAACCACGTTTGTTTTCAATGACTTACGAAAGGTTACACAGATTTTACTTTAATTTGTAACCTCTGTAACCTTTTCTGTAAGTATCTGTAATACATGAACAAAAAGGTTACACAAAAAAGGTTACAATATTGTCACCAAAACCTTGTAACCAAATCACCCCCTTTTTTGCCAACATTCCCATAGCCCGAACAATCCCATTGTGCCCATGACCGCGCCCATTACTCCGACAATTTTCTCTTAATATTTGTAAAATCAGAATGGGCATAACGAAGGGCTTGCGCTTTCGTCTTGTGACCTGAAAGCATCGTTACCTCAGGCAGCGTCAACCCCTTCTCAAAAAACCGGGAGATTGCCTCGTGACGCAAGTCATGGATGCGCAAATTATGAATACCAGAGCGCTTACGTAAACGTTGCCAGGCGGACTTCACCGCATGGTAATTGGTTCCAAACAAAGATGTCTGAGCTACAGGCAGGGCTTTAAGTGTATCTAGCGCGGCCAAGGAAAGTGGGACCGCCCTGCTCTCTCCGTTCTTTGTATCTTTCAACACGGCTATCCCAGCATCAATATCAATGTCACCCCAAGTTAAACTCAACAATTCACCAAGCCTCATTCCTGTTTCCACAGCGATAATAATTAACGGCTTCAAAAAATGGCTACGGGAGCTCTCAGCATGAAACAACAAAAGCTCATATTCGCATGGCCTCAGCCTCCTTTCACGAGGTTTTGGTGGGCGCGGCAAACGGATAGCTTCAACTGGGTTGCTTTGGATGCTAACACCCCACTCAGCGCGGGCAATATTCAGGGCATGGCGAATAACTTGTAAATCATATGCGGCCGTCCTTACACCATCCTTAACGCGCCTGTCCCTGAAAGCTGCAAGCTTAGCTGGCGTTAGCTTTCTCAATGTCTGGCGGGCTATTTCATCTTTTAGCAAACGCTTGATACGCCTACTTTCTCCTGATGCTGACTTTTTGGTGGGAGTGATTTCCAGCAGATAGCGAGACAATATCGAAGCAAGAGGCATATCGTCTGGCTTTTGATTGCCAGCCTCACCTCTGTCGAAATAAATTTCCTGACTTCGCGCCCAAGCCTTCGCTTCGGTAAGCCTTTCAAAGCTCTTAGATTTGCCCTGAAAGCCCGCTCTTCTGACTTGCGCCTGAAACTTATTTCCTCTTTTTCTTATAGACGCCATACAAACCTCCGTGTGGCAGAGGTGTGACAGACCAGAAATTTAGGAAATGAAAACGACCTAAGTCATTGTTTTTAATGGCGACTCCGGGAGGACTCGAACCCCCAACCTGCTGATTAGAAGTCAGCTGCTCTATCCAGTTGAGCTACGGAGCCACAAGGGTGTTGTAATCCTGTGCGGGCGCAGAATCAAGCTGCCATTTAAACAGCCCGTCTGATTAATGTGTCCAGCTGCCCACCCTGGTGAACGCAAAATTATCAGCATAAGCCTTCATCCGCAGCTTACGCTGTTTTGGCGCCAGCACTTCATAGGCAATGTCATGCGCCTCGCAATATCCAATCGCTGCTTCCGCACTGTCAAACCGCAGCTTGACCTGGCGAGCTGTATCAGCCGAAGCCTGCCAGCCCATTAAAGGTTCAGCGGCAACACGGCCATCACGCGGATATTCCAGCACCCAGCCTTTGGTTTTTCCACGGCCGGACTGCATCGCAGTTTTTGCTGGTTTGTAAATCTTTGCAACACGCATGTCCGTACCCCCGTTCATCAGACAGTGCAGGCCCTGGTATTGCCTCATGCAAAAAATGGTCGGAGTGGAGAGATTCGAACTCCCGGCCCTCTGGTCCCAAACCAGATGCGCTACCAGGCTGCGCTACACTCCGACACGGCGTGTTTTACACCCACATGCCCCTATAATTCAACCCTAAAGTCACCACAATAAGGAAAAAAATTAACCGCCCAGTTGTTCAAGCTGCGCCAAGGTGGCCACCAGCGCTTCTGGCAGCTTCAGCACCGTGCCCTGCCTCAAATTCTTTACCTGTGCCTGTCCGGCGTTCAGTTCGACCACATAACGGGCAGGCTTGACAGAGAGCAGTCCCCTCATCGAAAAAGGCGTTGTGTATTCATAAGATGAAATCAGTTTCTTTTGTTCTGAAAAATACAATATATCAAGTGATAGAGGGGTGTTTTTCATCCAAAAATTTCGCATTTTTTCTTCAGACCAGACAAACAACATCCCGCCAGCCTCTGGCAGCTTTGTGCGGAACATCAGCCCGCGGCTGCGTGCTTTTGCGGTAGCAGCCAGCTCCAGATGATAAATATGCTCAGCGCCCTCAGGCGTGATCAGGGTGACCGGCCATGTGGTTCTGTCTTCCGCCCGGGCCTCAGACAGGCCGGACATCAGAACCAACAACAGGGCGAACAGACAAACCATCCGTCTCATTATCAGGCTATTTTCATTCACAACCATCATCATATAACCTTTCAAACCATCTGCCAGGCTTATCACGCGCTCGCCGATGCCTCCAGTCTAGCCCGTCCAGCAATGCACTTCCTTCTGGCGGCAGGACACAGTGATAAGGGTCCTTGCCACAGACTAGCCCCCAGATTCCAGTCCAAGCCCGTGCGGTACTGAACGGGTTATATCCGCCGCCGCCCAGCACCAATGTCGGCTTATTCATTCCTAAAATCTGGTCTGCGGCCCGCCAATAGCCAATATTGCTGAACATCAGACCTGATTGCGGGTCATCAGCCAGACCGTCACATCCGGCCTGAAAAATGATGAACTCTGGATTAAATCTATCCAGTTCAGGCAGAATATCCTCTTCAACACAGCGCAGGAATTCAGCATCCCCTGCCCCGCGTTCCAGCGTGAAATTCCGGGCAAACCCGCCCCCTATATCTCCTGCCGGGCCGGTTCGCGGCCATTTATTTGCTTCATGTACAGACCATAACCGCACCCGCTCATCTGCGGATAAATGCGCTTGCACCCCATCAGGATGATGCGCATCAATATCGATATAGGCTATTTTTTGCGCACCTCTGTTCAGCAGCCGCAACAGCGCAAGAGCCGGATCATTTACAAAGCAAAAGCCGTTCGCCCGGTCAGGCAGGCCATGATGGGTTCCGCCGGACGGATTGAAAATGCGGCTGGCCTGTCCGTCATATAAAACATCTGCCGCCTTCAGACTGGCTGCTGCTGCTGTTGCCGGACGCCGGAAAACATCAGCAAAAATCGGGTTGCTGTCCCGCCCGATGCGATGCTTGTCCATCCGGTCCTGATCAAGGGCCTGGTCGCGTTCGGCATCCTGCAAGGCCGTTATATAGGCGGTTGTGTGGAACAGGCCAAGCTGTTCAGCAGTCGCCGGCAGGACAGGCCGATAAGAGGCATCTGGCAACCAGCCCAAAATCCGGCACAGGTCAATAACCGGCCAGACCCGGGCAATATTCAACGGGTGGCCATCACCATAAACAGAACCACGGAAAATATCAGAGCCGAAAAACAAATTCATACAGGTCAAAACTTCTGGTTTATTCTATCCATAGGTTGATCTTTTTTTACAAAAATTTACGATAAGGTATAAATTAAAGACGCAAAACTGACATCTTTGTTTTGTTGTAAACATGAATCACATCTTGATCCAACTCAAGGCTGAACTGAATAGCGATTAAATAGCGATATAGGATTTCCCCTTCAACACACCGTATCTGCCACAGGTTAAAGGAGCTGAAAAATGCAGAAACCGACTTTTCCATCCTTATGGAAATTTATCAGTGCATATTCAGTTTTGCTGATCATCGGGGCTTTTGGTGCAGTTTTTTGGGCAAACTTTAATTTCGCCAGCTATGACAGAATCGCTGGGATGGTGCTGGTCGAAGATTTCTTTTTCGGAAAACTTTATGGACAGACCC
>AFXB01000008.1 GCA_000238815.2 SAR116 cluster alpha proteobacterium HIMB100
AACGCTTGGGGCGACGACTGCTCACAGCTATACAATTACTGAAAATGAGGCAGTCCCCACAATCCAGTTCAATGCGGCGACGTCTTCTGGCGCGGAATCGGTATCATCTGCATCTATACAGGTGAATTTGTCAGGCCCCTCTGCAACCGCTGTCACGGCAAATTACACAGTTACAGGTACAGCGAGCGGGGGAGGGACTGATTATACGCTGGCAGATGGCACAATCACCATTGCAGCCAATACAACCTCTGACAACATCACCATTGCCTCTATTGTGGATGACAGCTTGTATGAAGGGGATGAGACTGTAATTCTAAACCTGTCTTCTCCGTCAGGGGCAACGCTTGGGGCGACGACTGCTCACAGCTATACCATTACCGAAAATGAAGCAGTCCCCACAATCCAGTTTAATTCTGCTTCCTCAAATGGGTTGGAATCTGTCTCCTCTAAAACGGTTGCGGTGACGCTTTCAGGTCCGACCACATCTGCTGTCACGGCAAATTACACAGTTACTGGCACGGCAACCGGGGGCGGGGCTGATTACACGCTGGCAGATGGCACAATCACCATTGCGGCAAATAGCATATCAGATAACATCACCATCGCTTCAATTATTGACGATAATCTGTATGAAGGGGATGAGACCGTAATTCTAACCCTGTCTTCTCCGTCAGGGGCAACGCTTGGGGCGACGACCGCTCACAGCTATACCATTACTGAAAATGAAGCAGTCCCCACAATCCAGTTTAATGCGGCGACGTCTTCTGGCGCGGAATCGGTATCATCTGCATCCATACAGGTTGACCTTTCTGGCGCTTCATCAACTGACATCACAGCCACATTCACTGTGACAGGAACGGCAACTGGCGGGGGGAGCGATCATAATCTTGCCAATGGTAGCGTTCTCATCGCAGCCACAAATCTGTCTGCAAATATAAATATTTCTTCTATCATTGATGACAGCCTGTATGAGGGTGACGAGACAATAATTGTGACCTTATCAGCACCATCTGGAGCAACGCTTGGGTCAACAGACGCGCACAGCTATACAATTACAGATAATGAGGTTCAGCCCACAATCCAGTTCAATGCTGCATCCTCATCAGGGGCTGAATCTGTCTCTTCTGCTGTTTTGCAGGTTGATTTATCCGGTGCGTCAGCATCAGCTGTCACAGCCAATTACACTGTGACAGGGACAGCAACCGGAGGCGGGACTGATTACACCCTTGCCGATGGGACAATAACGATTGCGGCAAATAGCATATCAGATAACATCACCATCGCTTCAATTATTGACGATAATCTGTATGAAGGTGACGAAACGGTCATTGTGACCTTATCTTCTCCGACAGGGGCCACGCTTGGGGCGACGACCGCTCATAGCTATACAATAACAGATAATGACGCTCAGCCCACAATCCAGTTCAATGCTGCATCCTCATCAGGGGTTGAATCTGTCTCATCAGCGGTAATTCAGGTCTCCTTGTCTCGCGCTTCGTCAACGGATATCACGGCGACATATACTGTATCAGGGACTGCATCTGGTGGCGGAACAGATCATAATCTAGCTAGCGGGACAGTGCTTGTTTCTGCCACCACCACATCTGCGAATATCACTATCCCTGGCATCACAGACGATAATCTTTATGAAGGTGACGAGACCGTTATCCTGACATTATCTTCACCCTCTGGAGCCAGTCTTGGCGCAACAACAGCTCATACATACACAATCACAGATAATGAGGCTGTGCCGACGATAGAGTTCAACAATGCTTCATCAAATGGCGCAGAGGCCGTATCTTCAAAAGATATTACGGTTTCCCTGTCAGGCCCGAGCACATCAGCTGTAACGGCAAATTATACCGTCACAGGAACCGCGACCGGTGGCGGGACAGATTACATACTTGCAGATGGCACAATCACGATTGCGGCCAATACAACATCTGACAATATCACCATTGCTTCGATAGCAGATGACAATCTTTATGAAGGGGATGAAACGGTTATTGTCACCTTATCTGCACCATCAGGGGCGACTTTAGGGTCGACTACTGCCCATACTTATACCATTACAGATAATGAAGGTATGCCAACGATACAGTTTAACTCGGCTGCGTCCAATGGCTCAGAAACCATATCTTCCAAAGTGATTGCGGTCACATTATCTGGTCCGACCACATCAGCTGTAACAGCTTCATATACTGTAACAGGAACAGCGACCGGCGGCGGCACAGACTATACCCTTGCTGACGGAACTGTAACGATTGCGGCCAATACTACGTCAGATAATATCACCATTGCCTCGATTATTGACGATAATCTTTATGAAGGGGATGAAACGGTTATTATCACCTTATCTGCACCATCAGGCGCGACATTAGGGCCGACGACCGCACATACTTATACAATTACCGAAAATGACACATTGCCAACCCTCCAGTTCAGTCTGGCCGCCTCAAGTGGCGCAGAGTCTGTATCTTCAAAGGATGTTGCTGTTGTCCTTTCTGGGCCGACCACTTCAACAGTAACAGCCTCTTATGCTGTTACCGGCTCAGCTACAGGCGGCGGGACTGATTATACTCTTGCCGATGGCACAATCACCATTGCAGCCAATAGCACATCAGATAACATCACCATCTCCTCAATTATTGACGATAGTTTTTACGAAGGTGACGAAACGGTCATTTTGACATTGTCTGCGCCAACGGGGGCGACGCTCGGTTCTGTTAGCACGCATACCTACACAATTAATGATAATGAGGGCACACCTACATTGTCTGTTACCGACCGCGCAGGGGCTAGCCAGCAGGTCTCTTCAAGCTATCCAATGGCAGTGTCCTTGTCTGTACCTTCAAGTTCGATTGTCACAGTTGATTATGCAGCTGCTGGTGGCACCGCTACTGAAGGTAAAGACTATAATCTTCAAGCAGGAACACTTACCTTCCAGGCAGGTGAAACAGCAAAAAATATTATTGTAACAATTTTGCCAGACAGTACGGTTGAGGGGTCTGAAACGCTGCTCGTGTCTTTAACTAATCCCACGGGTGGTGCTGTGATAGGGAATAACACAGGGATATTTACAATATCGCCAGATCCAAATATCCCCGTTGTGGAAAAAGCAATTGAAGAAACGCAGACCATTGTTGCTGAACATGTGAATATGCAAGGTCGTGATCTCATGCTGGCATCACAAAATCTTATTAAAACAACTATCGATAATCTTGTGGTGCAAACTGTACAGGCAAGCCGGAGTGGGCAACAAAACAGAGATGTGCAAACGGCAGGTCGGCCTCAGTCGCCATCGACCTCCTTTTCCTTCCAGGAAGAGCCAGGGTGGGGACAAAAAATTATTGATGGGATCAATTTGCTGGAAGTTGACGCGAATGATTTTGGGGCAAGAGGAGCGCTTGATTTTAACCACTATGAACCGCTGGCTAACAGAAGAGACGCCATAATCACAAAGATAACAGCAGCCTTCAGCCAGCAAGATAATGGCCCTGAATCTGCCAGCATAATGGCCAGTTTAGCGAAAGAGACAAAATCTGCAGATGGCCAGTCTGTGTCCGCGCGCTTCATACATCTTGCTCAAACAAATGCTGACTTTTCTCACCGCCAAACAGGAACGCAAGATTCAAAAAGCGTGTCTGTCGGCATGTACAGTGTTTACAGCCCTGGTGTCGATTTCTTGTTTACCTCTTACCTTTCTGTTGGTGTATCTCAGACCGAGATGGATATTGAGTTTGATACAGCAAAAGTGAAGGATGTATTCAACAGCTATAATGCACAAGCAGGCATATCACTTTCTGGTGCTTATCGCGGGCCGTCCTTAACATTTACTATCAAAGGGGCCATTGACGGCTTAGTGAGCAGACAGGAAGAAAGACATGCAAATGTGTTGGTCGGCTCTTCCTACTACAGAGCGTTGATAGAGGGACGAACTGTCAGTGATTACAGCGGAACGCTTACACCAATGTTCATATTTGACCTTGGCGGTCCAAGAGCACAGACATTTGAATTTTCTCCCTCCATCAAATGCGGAAACGGAACAGCAGACAAAAGCTGCGGATATGGTGTAAAAACCAGTCTTTCACAAATGTTTAGTCGTTCCGATGGCCATTATTCGGTTGGGCTTGCTTATGACAGATACAGAAAGACGGACACAATATCGTACTCGCTTGATATTAACCAACCAGTCTTTGGTGGTCGTGGTGCGCGTTTTGATGCGAATCTAAACCATAAAGTTGATCCGAGCCAAAGCCGCTGGAGAGGAGATTTCGGTATCGAAACTGAATTTAAATTGCCTCTTCAATTCGTCAATTGACAAATATAAGCCGATACGGTGAGACATTGCGGCGATTTCTTCAGCAATGTCTGCAGGGGTGACAGATAAGCTTTGACACATCTTTCAGCTTGCTTAACTGTGTCAATTATGACGGATAACTATATCAGAGCAGCATTTCAAAAAGCCCTCCCATGGGCTTTTCTTCTTGTTATGGGAACAGCGTGGGGGCTATCTTTTTCTCTTGGTAAAATTGCTGTTGAAAATGGCGCAAAGCCCTTTGGTGTGGCTCAGTTTCAGGTGATGTTTGCTGGCATCGTCCTGCTTTTCATTGCCGTCATTCGCAGAAAATCAATTCAGGATATGAAAGATAAGCTGGGCTTTATCTTTTGTGTCGCTATGCTGGGAGCCGCTATCCCCGGTGTTTTGTTTTATTATGCAGCACCACATGTTCCCGCGGGGGTGTTGTCGATCACAGTCGCGCTGATCCCTCTGATGACCTACGGGTTTTCTATCCCGCTGAAGCTGGAGACATTTTCTGTTGTGCGCGTGGTGGGCCTGGTTTTTGGCGTCATTGCGATTGGATTGATTGCCCTGCCAGAAAACAGCTTGCCTGATCCGGCTGCACTTCCCTGGATATTAATCGCATGCATCAGCGCACTTTGTTATGCTGTTGAAAACATAATTCTGGGGTTCAAATCGGCACTCACTGTTGGGCCAATGAGGCTGGCAATGGGCATGAATTTGATGGCAGCGGTAACATTGCTGCCAGTCACTATTCTGACAGACAGCTTTTTCAGCCCAAGCTTCCCGCCTCAAACCGTTGATTATGCAGTGATCGGATTAGGTTTGATCACTGTGGTAGCTTATACGATGTTTGTCTTATCTGTTGCACTTTTTGGGTCTGTTTTTTCCAGTCAGGTTGGATATATCGTCACCTTGGCCGGCGTGTTTTGGGGAATGTTTATTTTTGGCGAGAGCCCATCTGTTTGGATCTGGCTTTCGCTTTCAGCCATGATTATCGGGCTTGCCCTTGTAACCCCCCGAAAGAAAGCATAAGCAATGATGCTGATGTCGGGAAAGAGTTCAGCATTTGTGCTCGGGCTATCATAAGCCCGAATTTCAGTCGGTGAGCAATATCTTGAATTTTTCTCTGATTGCTCTGTCCTTTTCCACCTCCAGATAAGCAGGCTTATAGCTGTCCAAAATTGCTTTAACTTGTTGATTGGCTCTCTGCCACATTGTTGAACGTCCGTCTTCTGACCAGGTTATTGGCGGGCTGCGATCTGCAAGCAAAGGATAGAAATAGTCCCGTTCCATTGCTGCCATTGTGTGTTCATGTCCAAGAAAGTGACCTTCCCCGAATATGCTTTGCTTAATCACGTCCAACCCGATGGTCTCGTCATTCACTTCAATACCGCGCATCGTCCGATAAATGGCACTATGCATTTCATCATCAATCAGAAAGGCTTCGAAAGACGCCCCCAGCAAAGCAGCAGTCATACCTGAACTTTCATAAATAAGGTTTCCGCCTGCCAGCGCAGCAGAAAGGGCGGTGAGCCCCTTTTCACTGCCATATTGGGCATCGATAGCTTTTGCATCAGACATTGAACAGGCCACTCCTGAAGGCAGGCCCAGCGCGTTACTCAGTTGTGCAGATGCCGCATTCAACAAGGCTGTCTCTCCACCGCCACCAGAAAAAGCACCAGTGCGCAAGTCAACAACAAACGGCCAATTGGAAAACACCATTGGATAGCCAGGACTGATACAATTCACCATAAGCAAACTGGCAAGGGTCTCTGCCAAGGACTGGGCAAGGAAGCCCGCCAAGGTTGCTGGTGCCGTAGCACCCGCCTGTGCTGCGGTAATACAGGATACAGGGATATTATGCCGGATACATTCAAACGTGACATCAACTGCATCTTCACCAAACCGCATAGGCGAGATAATCGGGCTGATATGTGCTTTTAAGTAAGGGCGCTGTGAAAACGCACCATCACCGCCTTCAGCAAAGTCAAGCATCTGAACAATCGGCGTTACATGCTCGGCCAGGGTGAATGAGGTGGCCATTGGCTTTGTTGTTCCGCGCAGCAGCGCATAAACCGTATTCACATCCAAATCAAAAATATCAGGGACATCAGTCGCGATACAGCATCTGGTGAACCAGCTCACATTTTTCAGCTGATCCTGTATTCTTGTGAAATCATACAGGTCTTGCAATGTTGATGGTCGGTAATCACCAGAATATATATCTAATGTCTGAACTGCCGCCCCTCCTGTGCCAAAATGCACACTTTCACCGCCTACTTCGATAGAACGGTCTGGGTCACGACCGTGAAAGATAAAGCGTTGTGCCGCCTGCGCAATTGTATCCTCTACTAAGAATCGGGCAAAGATAATCCGGCCTTCAGCTGTTTTCTCTGCACCTTTGGCCAGGAATAGCTTTTCCAGCCTGTCAGGTGTTTCACCCATGCCGACCTCACTCAGCAAGGTGAAGGCGGCATCAATTATTTTTTCAACGTCACGTTCGGAAAGGGGCCTGTAGCTGCCTCCCGTTATTCCTGGCGGTGCAGGGTTGAAAGATGATATTTTTGAGGTGCGAAGCAAATGCCTTGCTTTGCGTCCACCAGCCCTGTTTGTATGTGTTGTCATATCTAAATAAATGTAAAAATCAGTCCCACCTTCTCAAAGCTTCTCTTATTTACCTAACAGGTGCAAATTTTTTGCGTCAGACCTTCAGCAAAGTTTTGACCCATCGCCTAAAAAGAGGTTCTATTAAGGTGATGAACGGATTGTGAGGGAGGGGGGAATGAAGTCGTCTGCGCGCGTGGTGGTAATTGGCGGTGGTATTGCTGGATGTTCCACTCTTTATCATTTGACCCGTGAAGGATGGTCAGATGTTGTTCTTGTGGAAAGAGATGAGCTGACATCTGGAACCACTTGGCATTCTGCTGCTCAGGTTACAAATTTTGGAATGAATCAGACGATGGTAGGGCTGAAAAGCCATTCTATCGCTCTTTATAAAGCCCTTGCCGAAGATGATGATTACCCAATTAATTATCACCATGCTGATGGCGGCATCCGGCTGGCAAATACAGAAGCTCAAATGGAAGGCTACCGACATTTTGCGTCTATGGCCAAAGGGATGGGCGTTGATTTTGAAGTCATTGACGCTGAAGAATGTCAGCGTCGTCACCCATTGATATCAACCGAAAATCTTGTTGGGGGGCTATGGGATCCGCTGGATGGTGACATCGATCCAGCCCAATTATGTCAGGCACTTGCCCGCAAGGCTCGTCTGGCAGGTGCAGAAATCTATCGTCACACACCTGTTACAGCACTGACACAGCGTGATGATGATACATGGTGCGTGCACACCGCTAAGGGCGATATTGACTGCGAGATTGTCGTGAATGCCTGTGGGTACAGGGTCAATGAGGTTGGTGCGATGATGGGAGTGCATCATCCGGTTATGTCGATGGAGCATCAATATTTTGTCACCGAAACCATAGCTGAAATTGCACAAGCAGAACATCGTATGCCGTTGCTGCGCTGTCCGATTTCTGATTATTATTGCCGGCAGGAAAAAGATGGCTTGCTGCTGGGGTTTTATGAACAGGATTGTAAAACCTGGGGTATGGGCGGAATTGATCCTCATTTTACCAACGCGCTTTGCCCTGATGATCTGGACCGTGTCACAGATGTTCTGGAAGGGGCCTTTGCGCGTATGCCTGCGCTGACAAGAGCGGGCATTCACACTGTTGTAAACGGGCCGATCACCTACACGATTGACGGTGCGCCGCTGGTTGGTCCTGTTCCCGGGAAGCGAAATGCTTTTTGTATCATTGGCTTGCGTGCCGGCCTTGGTGAGGGGGGCGGTCATGGCTGGCTTTTGGCGCAACAGATTGTGCATGGGGAAGCTTGCTATGATACATGGTGTCTCGATCCCCGTCGTTTTTCAGGGCATGGTAATGTTGAATTGACAGCCCTGAAGGCGATCGAAGAATATCAAAATGAATTCCGGTTTCATTTTCCCCATGAACATCGCCCAGCGGGCCGACCGATAAAGTCGACACCATTAACAGCTGTCCTTGCCGCCGAGGGCGCAGAATTTGGAGTTGTGAATGGTTGGGAACGTGTGGCCTATATCAAACCATCAGCTGATTTTGTCGAGACTCACAGCTTTCGCTTCACTGAGAGCTTTGACGTTGTTCGCCAAGAGATAGAGCATCTGCATAATTATGTTGGCCTGACAGAGGTTAACGGATTTAACCGGATTGAGATTTCAGGAACCGGTGTGCATAGCTGGCTTGACCGTTTGATTTGTGGTCATGTTCCGCGAAAGAAAGGCCGGGTTGGGTTAGGCTATCTTCTGAATGAACAGGGCAATGTGAAATGTGAGGCAACCCTTGCTAATCTTGATGATGGTCGCATCTGGTATGGTTCAGCGGCCGCGTCAGAAATTCATGATTATGAATGGCTCCAGCGTCATCTGCCTGACGATGGTTCTGTTCAGTTACACAGCCTGACCAATGATTACACCATCCTGCTCCTTGCCGGACCACAATCAAGGCAGGTTCTGCAGGCCACAACCAGACTTGATTGCTCGCCACAATCTTTCAAATGGCTTGATGTCAAAACAGCTTTTGTGGGCATTGCGCCAGCAGTTATCATGGCTGTCAGCTATTCAGGAGAAGAGGCATTTGAGATTCATGTGCCCAATAATCAGCTTTATGCTGCTTATCTGTCTTTGCGCAAGGCTGGGGAGGCCTTCAGGCTGAAGCTGTTCGGCTCTATGGCTGTTGAATCCATGCGCTTAGAAAAGGGGTTTTTGCATTGGAAAGCAGATCTGATCACAGAATTTAACCCGGTGGAAACAGGGTTAAGCCGGTTTGTGAATATGAATAAAGATTTTATCGGCAAAGAGGCCCTCCAGCTGATGATTTCAAAGGGGATGCGTCGGCAGCTGGTGTCTCTGGTGATTGATTGTAGCCATGCTCCCAGCCATGGCGGCGCATCAGTTTATCATAATGACCAGCTGATCGGCACCGTAACCTCATCAGCATGGGGACACAGAGTAAGTAAAAATATTGCTTTGGCTTTTATCGAACCAGAATATGCAGCTATTGGCACTTCCTTGGCGGTCGATGTGATGGGTATCAAGACTTCAGCCACAATTGTGCAACCCATTCTGTTTGATCCAGAAAACAGACGCCTGAAGCCTGATGCATGAATGATGAGCAGCGATGATGATTATAACCGGCTCATAGCTGCCGTTCGAAAAGCTTATATTGCATATCCGGCTCTGTCTGACTTCACACCTTTGCCAGCAGATTTGCCGAGGCAATCTCTGGTTCCTGAACATCGCGCATGCAGCACATCACTTCAATCAGAAACAGGGCTACAGCCATCTGGCCTGCCGGACCTGCAAGAACAGATTATTGCATCAGCCCCTTTTATGAAGTGGCGACAGGTCTACACCGATAATCAGAAAAATGCCTTTATGGAGAAGCTGGGCTGTTATGCGATTGTCGGCGAGGGCGGTCCATTTGCGTCAGACGAGATGCGGTTATTTGTTATCTATATGCCTCGGAATCTTTACTATCCCTGGCATATTCATCCTGCCGAAGAGCTGTATATGGTTATTTCTGGTGAAGCTGTGTTTAAACGGGAAGGCCATGCAGATAAAGTGCTGTCACAAGGCCAGTCAATGTTTCATGAGAGCAATCAGCCACATGCGATTGAAACATTTGATACGCCTATGCTCAGCCTTGTCGCCTGGCGGAATCATTTGCATATACCGCCTGTTTTGGTGGATATCGACTAGCTGGCGATGTTGTTATTTCTTTACAAAAAAAACCGCGCTGATAGGGCGCGGTTTTCTTCTTATTCAGGTAAGGCTGATTAGCCGTTAACCCAACTATTTACCAAGTCCTGATTTTCAGCAATCCAGTCCGCTGCGACTTCTGCAGGGTCACGCTTATTTTCAAACATTTCCTGAATCCACAAACCGACTTCATCACCAGTCAGCTGCATACGGCTCAGCATTGCAGCGACCTTTGGGTTGCGCTCTTCAAGCGAAGCTGAGTAAGCGATATAGACTGAAGCTGCTGTGCCTTCACATTCAAATTCAGACACTTCAAGCCAGTTTTCCGCGTCTAGGTCCAACTGCTCACACCCGTCAAAGCGAGCTGGTTCTTTCAGAGCTGTCAGGTCGTACTGAACATGCAGAGCTTCTGGTGTCCAGTAATAGAACAGCTGAGGCTGTGAAGCGGCATAGGCTGCCGCCAGGCCAGCTTTGAATGTGTCACCTGAAATGATGTTTGGCTCCCAAAGACCGTCAAGACCATAAGATTTAAACTTAACCTGCCATCTTTTGGTTGACGCCCAGGTGACATCACCTGCCCAATATTCGCCCAGACCGTCACCGTCTGAGTCAAACATGGCTGCGATTTCCGGATTTTTCAGATCTTCAATTGAATTGACTTTGTCTGCTAAATAAGTCGGAACATACAGAAGTGATGTGCCAGCATAACCGTTATTGGTTTTCACTGTGCCATTGCCAGTTACATACTGATCCCAAGCAGACTGCCAGTTAGGCATCCACATATCAGGATGAACATCAATAGACCCGTCACCCTTGTCCATGCCGGCAAAGATAACAGGCTGTTGGTTCATGCCTGTTAGAATTTCAGCCTCACCGCCCATTTGACCTGTGATAATGGCTTTAATCACATGGCCTACTGCGCGAGCACCGTTCCAGTTCGGGTCAGAGATCATGACCTTTTCCTGAGCGGATACAGCTGTTGCTGAGAACAGCGCGGCCGCAACGACCGCAGATTTAAGCAGATTTTTCATAAGATTCCTCCTCTTTGTAGTTGGTCTGCTTCGCTTAAATTCGACTGAATGATGCCCGTATCCCTCTTAAGATACGGTCGATCATCATCGCCACAAGGGCAATAGCAATACCGGCAAGTAAACCCTTGCCGGCTTGCGCTTCCCCAAGTGATTCTGTGACTAGCGCGCCTAGGCCAGCTGCCCCAATAAAGGCAGAGATTGTTGCCATAGACAACGCAAGCATAATGGTTTGATTAAGGCCAGCCATGATGGATGGCAGCGCCATAGGCAGCTCAACCTTCCGTAACAGCTGGCGTTCGGATGCACCAAATGCCAGAGCGGCTTCCTTTGTGCTTTCCGGAACCTGCAGGATGCCAAGGGCGGTCAGCTTCACCATCGGGGGAATAGCGAAAATGACTGTTGCCAGTACCGCCGGCGGCTGAGAGATTCCGAAGAAAGCGACCGCAGGAACCAAATAGCTTAATGATGGTATCGTTTGCATAACATCCAGCACAGGCTCTGTTATCCATCTGAACCACTTATTCTTCGCCATCCAAATGCCGGTGGGAAGACCGACAAACACACAAATGGCGGTTGCCACCACGACAAGTGCCATAGTCTGCATTGCAATCTGCCAAAGCTCAAACACCGCCAGAAAGGCCAGAGAGCTGGCAACAAATATGACAGTGATCCTGTTTGTGTATGCCCAGCTGAGTGCAAGAAACAAAAAGGCAGTGACCGGCCAGGGTGTTTGCATAAACGCAATTTCTACATTGATAAGAGACTGGCGCAGAATGTGAGTCATCGCATCAAAAAACCCTGCATATTGTGCGCGCAGATAATTGATGCTTGTGTCGATTGCTTCCGCATTATAGGTGAAAATATTCACCCGCCGCCCTTCGATAGGTGCCTTTTGCTGGATCAGGACCTTCGTTGCGTCCAAATCGCCGGCCGCAATCGCCTCTTTGTCTGGTACACGCCGATATCTGACTTCTCCAGGAGGAACAATTCTTGTCAATGTTGGAAAGTCATCAATGAAAGCACAGTCAAAACGGTCCTTTTGACTGATGGCCTGATATTCATTGACCACATCAACATCGCGATTTGCCTTTCTGGCCTGTTTCCTTAAGGCGCTGCGTTCAGCCTTTTGCTCATTCGTCAACGTCTCCAGGGCGTTTAACCGATCAAATTCTGATTGACTTGTCGCCGCTTCTTTTTCCAGTGTCAGCCGAAGAGCATCCAGATCATTTTCATCAAATCTTGTGACCAGATCCTGAATTTTTTCACCTGCCTTAATCTGGTTCAAACAGGCCCGTCCATCCAATCTCTGCTGACTGGCACGGTAAGTCGTAATCGGCACACAGATAACCATAATTAAAACAGCAATGGACATACGCTTTGCTGAAATACCGCTGGCAACCGTCTCGATCACGCGCCACCGGTTATATTGATTGTGGTACCATCGGTTCGCTTGATACCCAATCCACATCCGGCCAGTAAAGAATAATCCCCAACCGGCAAGTGTATAGATTTCAATCCAGTCTGTATAACGCGGGATTAAGGTTGTGTTGGCATCTGGATTTTGCAGTGCAGCAGCCAGTAAAGGCGTGAATTTCACAACCTGCATCAGGCAAGCTAAAGCAACCACATCAACTGCGAGTGCCAACCAGAACACAAGCCAAATACCGCGCCAGGACGCCCAAAACCAGGGAATGAGCAATGCAAATAGATTGATCCGCCAAACGGGCAATTCATTTCGCTGGATTTTGTCAAACACATCCTCGTAATAAGGATGATTTTTGCCAACAAATGCCGCTATCGAAATGTCGCGGTCTGCTTTTTCTAACACTGACTGGTCATTCATTCTTGGGTTCCTCCCTGGAGCCCTTTCAGGAGCGTGTCTTTGGTGACAACACCAACTGTTTTACTGTCTGATTTGATAATCACGGGTAGGTCTGTTCCGGTGCTCAGGCCAACAAGCGTGTCGAGATCATCTTCTGGAGCAGCAACCGGCGCGCCATCAGGAATCGCGCCATTTGCTGCAATATGTTGCTTTGGGTTCACCATGATTTTGGATGCTGTAACAAGCTTTAACCTAGAGATGCCCGCGACAAAGTCAGCGACATAATCATCTGCGGGTTCGGTCACAATATCTTCGGCCGTGCCGATCTGAACAATTTCACCATCTTTCATGATGCCGATACGGTCTCCCATACGGATAGCCTCATCCAGATCATGGGTGATGAAAACGGTTGTCTTGTTCAATGTGTTTGACAGCGATAAAAATTCATCCTGAAGGTTCCGCCTGATCAACGGGTCAAGAGCAGAAAAAGGCTCGTCCATCAGAAGAATGTCAGGATCTGCTGCCAGGGCTCTGGCCAGGCCAACTCGTTGCTGCATCCCTCCGGATAATTCAGAAGGCAGCCTGTCTCCATAGCCATGAAGAGATACGGTCTCAAGTGCCTTCTCAGCTGCCTGGAAACGGTGATAGCCGTCCATGCCACGCAATTCCAGGGCAAACCCGATATTGTCACGAACAGAACGATGCGGCAGCAACGCCATATTCTGAAAAACCATACCAATCTTATCAGCACGAATTGCACGCAGCTCATCTTGCTTCATTGCGCCAATATCGTCGCCCATGATGCGAATGTTTCCGGCAGTTGGCTCAATCAGGCGGTTGATGTGGCGGACCAAAGTTGATTTTCCTGATCCTGACAAACCCATCAGACAGAAAATTTCACCTTCAGCAACAGTAAAATTGGCATCCTTTACGCCCACAACCGCATCATATTTCTCTAACACCTCTGATTTACTGAGGCCGGTGGAGCGAATTTCTGACATAGCCTCTCCAGCTTTATTGCCGAAGATTTTCCACACATTTTCTACTTCAATAACGGCATCATTCATGCCCTTGCCCTTTCACGTTTGGGGTCAAAAAATGGAAGGTCAGTTACCTTAGCCAACAGACGCTTCATGCGCCCGTCAAGTTGCCCCACTTCAAGCTGTTGACCTGTTTCTGCGTGTTCCACAGCCACCCTTGCCATGGCAATAGCACATTCAAATTTTGGAGACCATGTCGCTGAGGTAATGACGCCTACTTGCTGTTCTCCGGCGTATATTGGGGCGCCATGTTGCGGTGTATCACTGCAGTCAAGTTTCAGTCCCCTTAGCTGTTTTCTCTGGGCCTCAGCATTTCGCTTCAGCGCATCTTGCCCGATAAAGGCTGTTTTGTTCAGGTTAACGGCAAACCCCAATCCTGCCTCAAATGCATCTGAACCGGCTGCAAATTCTGCCCTGCTTGCGAAACCAGCCTCAATGCGAAGCATTTCCAGAGCCTCAGATCCCATGGGCACGAGGTTATGTTCGGCGCCTGCCTCCATCAGCCGATCCCAAATCGACAGCGCATCTCTTTCAGCACAGAACAGCTCATATCCAAGTTCTCCAGTATAGCCGGTCCGTGCCAGCATGAATGGCGGACCTTCGCGATCATGCAGCCGGGCAACGGTAACGCCAAACCAGTTCATTTGTGCAAGTGATGGGACATTTGGTTGTGTGAAGACGATTTTCTCTAAAATCTGCCGCGACCGCGGGCCCTGAAGGGCAAGATTGGGCAGTGATGAGCCTAAATCATGGATCCGAACCTGAAGGTTATGCTGATCTGCTAATGCGCTTAGCCATCGCCCGCTTTGTTCATTGCCACAACACCAGCGAAATAAATGCGGAGCTAACCGGAACAAGGTCCCGTCATCAATGACCTCTCCCATTTCGTTGCAAATCAGCGCATATGTTCCGCGCCAGACAGCTAATTTCGCAATATCCCTGGTGAGGGCGAGTTGCAATAAATATTTAGCATCAGGACCAATAATATCAAGTTTGCGCAAACCGCTCATATCCTGAACAGTAGCGGCGTCTCTGCAGGCCCAATATTCACCGATACTGCCGGTAGCCGGAAATGAGGCCGCTGACCACATATCACGTGCAGGGGTGAAATGATTTGTCAGCGGTTCAAGCCGAGCATGGAATGCTGAGGGGCGAGTTTTCTGCATAGGCGCATCCTCCGTTACCCGGTAAGCAACTGACTTAGAAATTGTTGTTTTGTCACTGTAGATGCGCACATGTATGTCTGTTGGATTCCATCCGTTTATCGGGTCAATATCATCTGGACAGGCTGTTGTTACGCATAACAGGTTATCTAGCGCCTCCATTACAACATGGTCACCAGGACGCGAGAATGCTTCTTCGGTCAGAATATTATGGTGGTCATCCAGCCATGTATTCCAGAAGAAATTAATCGCTGGCCAGGCAAGGCGGCGCGATACCCCATAAGGGGCCAGAGCAAAAGAAATATTATCAGAACAGTTTACATGACCAGGAAAGCCACGGTCTTCATAGCTGCGGGCTGTACATGCCAGCCCAAACGTATCATGCCGCCCACAAGTGTCCTGAACTACTCTCAGCAGCGGCCGCATATCGGGATCAAAAAACTTATCAAATAATCCTGGTACAGGATAGGCCCGGCGCACCATCGATCTGGTTGCGGTGCTATCAATCATACTTTCTTCACCACTGTCCAGACCATTCAAGCGCAGGGCTTGAAAATCAGAACATTGCTGGCCGTCTATATCAATAATCTGTACGGATTCCCCTTGGCGAAGTTCATATGCCTGTGCAGTTCCTCTTTTTACCGTGAATGCGTCGCGAACATCACCAAGCGGTTCAGGCAGAACCACTGAGCTTTCAGAGCGCTGATGCCAAATATAAGCAGAGCCCACATGTTCACCTGAAATCAGACCGGCGACAGATTGTACATTGATCAGCCAGATTGTCAGATTGTCGCTTGCTTGAATCACAAACGGTTCATCTGTTTGATGCAGAAAGACCGCCTTTGTGTGATCAGCCGGGTCAGCACCCTGCGCCTGCAGCCATCCGTGATGGACTTCAAATTCATAACTTTCCGGGTCCAGCCAAGAAGCCTGTCCAAGGCCCATTACGGCGTCTTTTCGTGAGCCGGTTTTGGTGAAGGCCTGGAGAGCGAGGCTGGCTTGTGAAGAGGCGTTATCTATGCGCAACAAATCGCCAGAACGCAGATGAAACTTCACAGCATCCCGTGGCGGCAAAGATATCGGTTGGAGAGCGTTCCTGGAGGGAAATCCAGAAAATAAGCGTCCACCAGACATCTGCCCGATATTTGTAAAGTCCCTAGTGACGTTCAGACTTAAAATGACGTGTCCCCCCATCACCATCTTTGAATCTAACCCCGCAAAGATAGTAGGTTCGAATTTTAGGTGTCAATGGCGTTTAAACGACGAAAACGAAAAGATTCAGGATAAATTATCAATCATCAACCTGAGCGTGATTGTACGCCTCATAAAACTGCCCATGAGTGGGTAAATTTTTTTAAATTTTTTCATTAACTGCTGGTTTTCTATTCTTTCAGTGAAGAATTTCATTTGCATTAAGAGGCTTTGATCAGACAGAGTATGGAAGACATCATTATGACTTGAGATGTTCAACAGTCAGTAAAGAAAAAGTAGCAAGCTTGTCTCCTCAAAAATGAGGGATGTTGCAGGGGTTTTGAGAGTACGAGGGAAAATATGTCACTTTTTGAAAAATATGGTGGGTTCGCGACCGTCAGTAAATTGGTTTCTGAGCTTTATGAAGAATTGAGCCAGAACGAAATCACCGCGCCTTATTTTGAAAATTCGAATATGACCTCGCTGATGGATCATCAGGTGAAGTTCTTATCACAAGCTCTCGGCGGACCCGAACAATATACAGGGCAAGCGATGAATGCAGCCCATACAGGTCTTAAAATTACTGAAGCGGCCTTTACCGAAGTCGCAAAGACCATCCAATTTATTTTGGAAGATAATGGTGTAGAAGATGAAGATGTGGACCAGATCATGGCCCTTCTGGGGTCATTGAAAGACGATGTCGTCGAAGTCTGAGCCTAATTTCATTGACCTTTTTGAAATTCCGACTGTTCGTCTAGATTCAACGCTTAATGTTGTTGAGGCGAATGGTTGGTTTAATGCACTTTTCGGCGATTTGGCTGGCAAGGCTGTCGCCGAGATGAGTGCTGATTTCAACGAACGAAAATTCATCAGGAAAACGTCATCTGGTCAGCCCTACAGCTGCGGACTTCTGTCTGTAGGAGACCGGCAGGTACAATATTCATTGCGGTTAAAACCATTTGCAGACCATTTTATCGGTGTTGCGGTTGATGCGTCAGCTTCTGCAAAGGCAGAGGCGATGCTGGCCAGCTATAGCGAGATGATTGAGAAGCAAAATCGAGAAATTAAAGCAAAAACTGCACAAGTGAATATTTGGCGGGATCGTATTCAACAGGAATTGCAGCAGGCAGCGACTGTCCAGGACCTGCTGGTGCCCAAACATGTTGCAAATCGCTTTCTGGATTCACGATGTGAGCCACTTCAGGAATTATCTGGTGACTTTCATGAAGTTGGCTTTCATGCAGATGGGCAGATGACATTTATATCGGGTGATGTGGCAGGCAAAGGGATTTATGCCGCGATTATGCTGGCACAGACCTTGACGGCCTTCAGAGCCAGTTTTGACAGAGGCACGCTAACCGATGTTGCCGTCAATATGGTGGCTATGCTGGAGGACAGATTTCCAGATGGCTTATTCGTTGCTCTGACGCTGATCAGGCAATCTGCGGATAGACAAACTGTAAATATACTGAATTTGGGTAACCCTGATGGTGTTCTTATCGATGGTGATGGGCCTGTCGCCCTGATCCCGTCAGCTGGACCTGCTATTGGGATATTGCCTGCTGATATCTATCAGGACCTTCCTGTCAGTAAATACAACCTGACAGATAAAAGACTGTATGTCTTCACCGATGGTGTGCTGGATATTCAACGTGACGGATACCAAACCGGTTTTGCCAATTGTGAGGAGGTAAGCCAGTTTCTCTATGCATTGGAACAAACCAACCCCCGCAGCCCGCTGGATGATTTGATAGCGATTGTGAGGGCAAACGAACAGATTGATGATGTCACCATTGCTTGTTTACATGCTGATCCGAGACATGAATAGGCGGAATATGCGATGTGCGCGATGCTGAAAACAGATTTCGTATCCACATTCGCTCTCCCGGTGTTCAGCTTGGACAGCGTGTTAAATTTTAGCGAGATAAACGCGTCATTTTTTGAAATTTTCGGTGATGTTCAGGGTAAACCCATCACATCTTTAAGCGATGAATTCAATGAACGAAAATGTGTGCGGAAAATCAGCGCAGGACAGGCCTATCGGTTTAAGATATTCACTTCAGATGTCCGGAAGACACCCTATTCGGTTGAGCTGAGGCAAACCGCTAGTGGATATATTGGCTTTGCTGTTGAAGCAGCTGACGCGGCTAAAGCAGAAGCCATGCTGGCCAGCTACAGCGAGATGATGGAAAAGCAAAACCGTATTTTAAAGGCAGAAAAGAACAAATCTGAAAAATTGCTTCAGTCACTGTTACCAGCCACTTTTATTGACGAGCTTCAGTCTCTTTCCGGAACAACGCCCAAAACCATGAAAAAAGCTGGTCTTCTGATGGTCGCATTGCCCCAGGTTCAGCATTTATTGGGCGGCCTGGAAGCAGATGATATGTTTGCAGAGCTTGACGAGCTTTTTACATGTTTTGACCTGTTGGCCGAGATACATGCCTGCCAGAGGCTGGAGGCAACACCAAACAGCTACCTTGCTGCACTGCCGCTTCTTTCACCAGATAGTCCGGCCTGTGAAACCCTGGCCCAGTTTGCTTTGGATGCGATTGAAGTCATAAAATTGAGGCAGTCGCAGATTCACATACTGTGTAAATTTGGCTTGCATTTAGGTGAGGTCACTACCGGTATTGTGGGAAAGACACATTTATCCTTCATGGCAATGGGTACAGGCGTTGCGGCGGTTGCTGATATCACTGGTCAGGCAGATGACCTGCAGGTCTGCTGTTCAGACACCATTTATCAGTATAGCGAGCCGCTTCGACATGCTTTGCAGCTGAATTCAAATGGTCCTGACATGAGCGATAAAGATCCTGTTTACCGGCTTAGCCCAGAGTTTGGCACACGTAATCAGGACAAATTGCAACAATGCATCAGCAGAGCAAAAACGCTGCGGCGTAATTTTTAGGACCGCCTATTAGTCGTTTTCTATAGAAAATAAGCTGTCAAATTTTAAAATTTTAAGAACATTCATCAGCGCGGCAGCAGGGTTTGCAAGACGCACTTTTGCGCCTGCGGCAGCCAATTGTTTGTAAGCCATGATCAAACAGGCTACACCACTTGAATCGATATAATTCAATTCAGCAGAATAGATGATAAGATCACGCTCAGCAGGCGCTTTGCTTAATGCCGCTCTCAGCTCAGAACTTGATGAAATGTTGATATCCCCACTTAAGGTCAGGATGGTGGCCTCATCCGTGTGGTCAATTTCAAAAGCCATTTCTTCATTCCCTCATAGTAAAAAGCCAAAACGGTCCGTTTTCCTAGCCTATAAAATCGTGATTTGTTTGTTGAGTCAAAGCCAGACTAACAGTTTAAAGCTTTTTGATTAGAAAATTATGATATACAACACTTCAAAACGCAGAAGATCAGGCACCATGTGATGAACAGTACTATTTTGAAAGCCGGTCAGTCCGTAAATAACAGCATTGCTGCTGTTGGCTATGCGGCTCTGATTCTGCAGCAAACATTCATGATGCTGTTTACTGGCTACAGAGCCGGGCAAGCGGTTCGTTTGCGGCATGTATCTGCTGAAATTATGGTGGCAGGTGTACAGGCCTTGCCAGTTGTTATCCTCATGGCGGCAACAATTGGTATCATGTTATCTATTCAAGGCATCCATTCGCTCAGTATTTTTGGCGCAGAAACGCAAGTCACTTTCGGTCTGGCTTTATCTATTCCACGCGAATTTGCCCCGCTCATCACTGGGATTCTGGTGGCCGGCCGTTCGGGCTCACAACTCACAAGCCGAATTGGATCGATGCGGTTAAATGGCGAGATTGATGCCCTGACCGTGATGGGCATATCTCCGGTTCGATTTGTCATAGCACCTGCTTTGCTTGGCTTGATTGTCAGCCTGCCTATCCTTGTTGCGGTTGCTAACGTGGCTGCATTTTTTGCGGCTGGAATTTATATTCAGGCAGTTTTAGGGATTGGGCAGTTGGCCTATTGGGCCGATATTTTGTCAATCGTCACGCTGGTTGATATGGCACATTCCTTTGGTAAAGCAGTTATTTTTTCCATATTGATTTCCCTTATCGGGATTTGTATGGGCCTGAAGGTTTCCGGCGGGTCAGAGGTGCTCGGCCGTTCCACAACCTCGTCTGTTGTGACATGTATTGCAGCGATTATCGCTGCTGATACCGTATTTGCCTTAGTGTTGTAGGTTTGTGATGGCCGGAATAACCACACAACAAACACCCAAATCAAAGCAGCCGCACCCACCGGTTCTTGATATCCTCAATCTTGTCGGCGGGTATGAGGGCACGGCGGTCATAAAAGATTGCTCTATGCAGGTCCAGCAAGGCGAAATTGTTGTCATTATGGGGGGCTCTGGGTCTGGAAAATCGACCTTTTTGAAACATTTAATTGGCCTGAAAGAGCCGATGAGCGGGGATGTTAGCTTATTTGGGGACTCGCTCTATGAAGCCAGCTATCTTCATCGCCTGAAATTATTAAAAAATATTGGCGTGGCGTTCCAGTCAGGTGCTTTGCTCTCTTCTCTGACGGTCGCGGAAAATGTGGCTTTGCCATTACGTGAACATTCCGATCTTGATGAACAAACCATTGATTTCATTGTTCGCATGAAATTGGATTTTGTCGGTTTGCTGGATAAGGGGCATTTGCTGCCTTCTGAATTGTCCGGCGGGATGCTGAAACGAGCAGCGGTGGCCAGGGCGATTGCCCTTGATCCGCGGCTGACCTTTATGGATGAGCCGTCAGCCGGACTGGATCCTGTCGTTGCAGCTGCTCTTGATGATTTGATCATCAAGCTAAAGGACTCTCTGGGCATGAGTGTCGTTGTGGTGACCCATGAATTGGAGAGTGCTTTTAAAATTGCGGATAAAATTGTGGTTTTGGATCGTGGTCATATTATTTTCACTGGCACAGTGAAGCAAATTAAGGCGAGCCGTAACCAGAGAATTCAAAATCTGATTAACCGAGTTCCTGAAGAAGAAGAGTTTGACGCTGAAGCACATCTCAAACGCTTGTTCGGGGAATTGTAATTGTGCGCGGAGCAAGTCCATGAAACGGTCAACCACTGATTACATTGCTGGTCTTTTTGTCATTGCCGGATTTGTCCTGATCATCGGCATGACCATTATTGTTCGGGGCCAACTCAACAAACAAGACAGCTATTTCACTTACTTCAATAATGTGGCTGGCCTAAAATCTGGCGCGGCTATCATTTATGAAGGCTATATCATCGGCTCGGTAACGGACATCACCCCGGAAACAACGCCATCAGGGATGCGTTTTAAGGTCGATTTAGGGGTAAAGTCGGGCTGGCAAATTCCACAAGATTCAAAAGCAAAAATCGCGGCGCAGTCTTTGCTCTCTGCTCAGGCTGTTCAGATAAAGGCAGGGACAAAGTCACCACTGCCTGCAGGAGCACAGATCGCCTCGACCCAGACGCGTGATGTGCTTTCTGATTTGTCAGATACAGCAGATGAGTTGTCCTCACTGGCCCAGACCAGTCTGCAGCCACTGCTGGAGACACTCACATCTGTCATAGATAATGAAGTCAGAATGACCTTGTCTAGTGCCAACAATCTGACAGGGTTGGTGGAAGATAAAGTGCCGGATATGTTGGGCAGGCTGGATGCTATTTTTGTAAATCTTGAACTGGTCAGTGCGCAGCTTGAAGATATGCTGGGTCAGGATATGCAGGTTCAAATCGCTCAGTCTGTAGGACAGATTGAAGGGATGGTGACGCGTATGAATGACGCAACTGCCCAACTCGCCTCAGAACAGAATGTCAGCCGGATTAATGACAGTCTGAAGAAGTTAGAACAGACAGCTTCACTGCTCTATCGCTCAGCAGAACAAACACAAGCGTTGACCTCAGAAAATAACATTGAGCTTGTTGAGACCTTCCTGAGCGACGCTATGGCCATACTGACACAGGTCGCCGATATTATGTCTTCTGCAGAACGCTCTGCTGAAAACACTGCCCGGTTGACCTCAATCAGTCAGGACAGGATGGATTCTTTCCTGCAAAGGTTAGAAAATGCGGCCTTGAATATAGAAGAAATGACAGCACGTCTGCGTGATGATCCTTCGATTATCATCAGAGGATCAAATTAAACCTGACAGAAATGAGCAGAATTATGTTGAACAAGCTAACGTCATCATTGCGAATAAACAGACGCATATTGCTGCGCTTCTTCACAGTGTTGTTTTTCGTGGGTGTGATAACATCATGCGCGCCCGCACCATCGCGGGCCCCGGATATATTCTATGATTTGAGCGTTCAGCCTGTCCAACAAAGCTATGGCAGCACAGAATCTCTCAGCATTTCGTCAGTATCTGCACAAGGCGTGATGAGTGGCCGGTCATTCGTAACCCAAACATCTGCAGACCCGGTCGCCTATTTAGAGCTGCGTGGGCATCTTTGGCATATTCCGCCAGCTCAGCTCTTACAATCTGCGCTGGTTGACGGGCTGTCTTTGGGCTCTGCTGACCTTGTTATTGGCACAAGCGATACGCTCAGCTCACCTGACTACAGACTGAAGCTGAAATTAAGGCAATTTTCATTCACCCCGAATGGTGAGGCTGTTATCGCTCTTGAAGGGGTGATCAGAGCACAGCAATCAGATGTGCTGAAAACTGCGGTCTATTCTGTCCGTCAGCCTGTAGAGGGTGATACGGCGGAAGCTGCAGTGCGTGCTTATCAGGACGCAATTCAGCAGATTGCACAACAATTGTCAGCTGATATTGCGTCTTTGTTCTGAAGCAGAGATCAGACATCATTGTGGCATCAGGCCGATGCAGCTTTGCCAAATATTAATTCAGCCTGATTACCCTCTTCACGCATTGAAAAACGCACTTCTGTTGCCAACGCTCTGATTAAATTCAGACCCAGGCCGCCTTCTTCAGGCGGGCGGTGAGTGGTTACCCAAGTATCAGGGTCAGACGGTGGTGCATTATCTGTAATGAGCAGTGTCAGATCGTCAGCGGTTGCGGTGAAGTTAATCCAGATTGCTCCGTCATTTGACCCGCCTGCAAACCCATACCGGATGATGTTTTGCAAAACCTCACCCAAAGCAAGCGAAACATCCATTTGCTTTTCTTCCCAACCCGCTTCTTCAAGACAGGCATTTATATCTTCTCTGACTTGAGACAGGCATTCAGGTTGCGGGATATAGGTAAACTGCTTCGCTGACATTGACCTTCCACTTCTAAATCTTTTTCACGCCCTGCAGGCCTAGACTTCAGGCGGGGCGCGCACCACAGGCGAACATTGCTCGTAAAAGAGTAAAGTGCTTCAGCTTTTCGCACAAGATGCTGTATTCGATTTGGGCTCAACGCCAAATAAATCAACAGACCAGCAAGGGTACGGTCTTGCTTTGTTTTGTTTCGGAATATATCAAATGAGGACGCGAAAAGGGGCAGATATGCAAACTTCAGATGAATTTGGTTTTGGTACGCAAATCAGAAAATCACCATTTTTTGACGCCACAGTGAAATGGGGGGCCAGCGGCTTTTCTGTTTATAATCATATGTATATTCCCCGTGATTTTGGTGATCCAGAACAGAATTTCTGGAACCTAATCAATGATGCGATTTTGTGTGATGTGGCTGTTGAACGCCAGGTTGAAGTTGCCGGCCCTGATGCAGCGCAATTCGTTCAGATGCTGACCCCGCGTGACCTTTCCAATATGGCTGTTGGCCAATGCAAATATATCCTGATTACCAATGCGCAGGGCGGGATCATCAATGATCCGGTGCTTCTGCGGCTTGAACAGAACAAATTTTGGATTTCACTTGCTGACAGTGATGTTTTGCTTTGGGCACAGGGTGTTGCTGTTCATGCAGGGCTGGATGTAACGATCTGTGAACCAGATGTCTCACCTCTTCAACTGCAAGGACCACGCTCGCAGCAAATCATGACAGTATTGTTTGGTGAAGAAATTGAAGGCCTGAAATATTACTGGCTGCGTCACTATATGCTGGACGGCATACCGGTGGTGGTCTCCAGGACAGGCTGGTCAAGTGAGCTAGGATATGAAATCTATCTTCAAGATGGCAGCCGGGGGACAGAATTATGGGACAAAATTATGGCAGCAGGTCAGCCATTTGGTCTGCAGCCTGGTCATACATCTTCAATTCGGCGCATCGAAGGGGCTATGTTGTCCTATCATGCAGATATGGATATTCATACAAACCCGTTCGAGCTGGGTCTGGACCGTCTGGTGGCACTGGATGGCCAACATGACTATATCGGGAAACCGGCGCTCCAAAGGATTAAACAAAGCGGTGTGAGACGCAGACAGGTCGGGTTGGTCATAGACGGCGCACCATTTACAGGGCCCAACACCAGATTCTGGCCTGTAACAGTTGATGACCAGACGATAGGGAAGGTGACATCAGCTGTCTATTCACCACGTCTTAAGAAAAACATTGCTTTGGCTATGATCGAGGTTGGTTCATCTGATCTTGGCACGGCACTAACCGTGAAGACCGCAACAGGGCTGCGCTCTGCTGTTGTGGTCGAGAAGCCGTTTTATGATCCCAAAAAACAGATCACAACGAGCTAGAACGGTATCGACAGCAAGTCTTTACCCAGGACCAGATTACCAGCGAAGGTCGAACGGATAGCTGTTTCAAATTCGTCTTTGCTGACTCGGAACCCAATCTCCGGCACAAAGTGATTAACGACCAATGTCTTGCAGTTTGCAGAAGTGGCAATGCGGCCAACATCTTCGCAAGGGGTGTGGCTGGCCATAAAATGGTCCCACAGTTTCGGTTTTGTGTCTTTCAAAACGTCACAAATCTGTTTTGCCCCGCCAAGATGCATTGCTTCATGCACCAGAATATCAGCATCTCTGGCAAATTCTGCCAGAGGCGGAAAATAGGCCGTGTCCGCGCCAAACACGATTTTAGAAGTTTCAGTCTCAAATTTTAGCGCAAAACAGTCTGTGACAGGCGGATGTTTTACCCGCAGTGCCTGAACAATCAGATGATCATCCTCAAAGACAACTCCTTCAGTAAATTCATGACACGAAAAACAGTTTCGGATATCGTTTAGGCCTTCATCATGAACGCGGATATCGATATCAAATGCCTGGCTGTCAACGAAACTGGTCATTAGCCTGTTCAGCCCATGCGGGCCGAACAGCTTTATATGGTGTGCTGGTGCGCCGACCCAGCTTGTATAGACAAGTCCCCCCAATTCCAGATTATGGTCACTGTGATGATGGGTGATAAACACAGTTTCCAGCTGGTCATAGGTAAAACCGGCTTCAATAAACTGGCGGGTCACCCCAAGGCCTGCATCTATGATATAGACTTTATCGTTCAGAACCAAGGCACTGCTGGTTGGCCATGAGCCGCCCTTAATCAGGCGCGGCCCGCCCTTTGTGCCAAACAGAACGACCTTATTTTCCATATCTGTTCTTTCTTGCGCGCAGCTTTTTCAGTGTTAGACTTCACTTAACATGACTGGTCTGTGTTCAGCAGCTGACCGTGTTGCAGCTTCTGCAATCGCCAGCGCGGCCACGCCATCATCAAGGGTAACAGGCATCGCTGTTTTATTCAGAACGGCATCAACGAAACTCGCCCATTCCGCTATATAGGCTGGCATATATCGTTCTAAGAAGAAATATGTCGGCTTGGCCCCAATCACACCTTGTTTGGTGGATTTGACCACCGTGTTTTCCAGCATGTTTTGTGCCTGCAGCAGCCCGTCAGACCCCAATAATTCCACGCGCTGATCATAACCATAAACGGCGCGCCTTGAATTTTTTATTACAGCAATTTTGCCATTTTCATAGGTCAGGATTACAGCTGCTGTATCGACATCTCCTGCTGCACCAATCTCTGGGTCAACAAGACAAGAGCCAGTCGCATGGACTGTGACCGGGGCTTCTCCCATAATGAAGTTGGTCATGTCAAAATCATGGATCATCATATCGCGGAACAAGCCGCCAGACACTTGCACATAAGATACCGGGGGAGGGGCCGGATCAAATGAGGTGACGGACAATAATTCAGCTTTGCCGATTTCACCTGCCTGAAGGGCAGTTTTTACAGCTGCAAAATTTGGATCAAACCGGCGGTTAAATCCGATCATGATCGGCTGCCCTGACGGGCGTACCTGTTGCTGACACTGCCGCGCCCGCTCAAGGCTGAGGTCAACCGGTTTTTCGCATAATACAGCTTTACCAGCCGCCGCTGCTGCCTCTATCAGATCAGAATGCGTGTCCGTTGATGTCGCGATAAGCACCGCATCTATGTCGGGATTTGCAATTATGTCTTCAGACGAGGAGGCAGTTGCGCCAAACTGACGGGCAACAGCCTCTGCAGCTGGCTGATGGATATCCGATACGGCAACCAATTTGCTGTTTTTGTGGCCGGCGATTGTGTTTGCATGTAACTGGCCAATGCGTCCTGCACCCAATAGACCTACTCTCAGCATGATTTTACATCCTCTCTTATCGGCATCTGGTTAAACAGTAAAAGCTGCGCGGAAAGCGTCTAATGCCTCTTCTGGTGATTTGCTGGCAAAGGCCTCTAGCCCAACCGCTCCCTGATAGCCCATATCTGTTAAGGCTGTCGCAACAGCCTTATAATTAATCTCTCCAGAGCCAGGTTCACACCGGCCAGTATTATCAGCAACCTGAATTTCACCGATAAAGGGTAAACATCTCTCACACCATCTGATCAGATCACCTTCGCCCAACTGCGTATGGTATAAATCAAGATTTATGCGTAATTCTGGTCTGTTCACAGACGAGACAAGAGAGAACACCGCTTCAGTTGATCCGAACGGACAGCCAGGATGATTCAACAAATTAAGGTTCTCAAGACAAAAGGTCACATCTTCCTGTTCGGCAAAATCACAGATACGCATGAGCGTGTCTCTGGCCCTCAGCCACATCTGCCCCGTCTCAGCCTCACATTGTATAACAGGGATGCCGCCTTCGCCAAGCCCTGTGCCATGCAGATTGAGCCGCTGTACCCTGAGGCGTTTACCCACCTGTGCTGTCTGGCGGGCAGAGGCCAGTAAGATATCTGCCCCTTCATCATCAGCAAGGCGCCCCTCCAGATAGCCATTCATGATCGTAAAACTGGCCTTTGTCCTTGCCAGTGCATCAATATCATGATCCGGCCAGTTCCAAAGGCCCACGCCGAACCCTAATTCTTTAAGGCGGCTGGCCCGCCAGTCAATTGGCTTGCCCTGCCACAACATCTCTGCACAGGCAGCAAGTTCAAATGTCATCTTGAACATCCTCAATCATTCATGCGAGAATTTAACGACTGCTTAAGTATGTGCATAGTCAAAAATAATGAAAACGTAAGAGAGTTAAAATGGCAGAGGTAAAGATCGCATCAATTCCCGCAGACGGCATTGGTCCTGAGGTGATTTCAGCGGGAATTGAGGTCGTGCAGGCTGTGTGCGCGCGCAATACTGAACTTGATGTGAGCTTTACCCATTTTGATTGGGGGTCTGACTATTATAAAACGCATGGCCAGATGATGCCTGCAGACGGGCTGGCCACATTAAAAGCGTTTGATGCCATATTTTTCGGTGCAGTTGGCGCTCCTGATGTGCCTGACCACATCACCTTATGGGGGCTGCGGTTGCCGATATGTCAGGGGTTTGACCAATATGCCAATGTCCGGCCAACCAAGATTATCAAAGGCATTGATTCACCCTTGCGGGCGGCGGGGCCCGGCGATCTGGACTGGGTGATTGTGCGCGAAAATTCAGAAGGTGAATATTCTGGCAATGGCGGGCGCGCACATCGCGGCATGCCAGAAGAGGTCGGAACTGAAGTCGCCATTTTTACCCGCGTTGGCGTGACCCGCATCATGAGCTATGCGTTTCGTCTGGCCCAATCGCGTCCGCGCAAATTGCTGACTGTGGTGACAAAGTCAAATGCCCAGCGTCATGGTATGGTGATGTGGGACGAAATCGCCGAAGAGGTGGCTGCTGAATTCCCGGATGTCACCTGGGATAAAATGCTGGTTGATGCGATGACTGTGCGGATGACATTGCAGCCCGAAAGCCTGGACACGATTGTCGCCACAAATCTGCATGCCGATATTCTGTCTGACCTGGCCGGGGCGCTGGCAGGCAGTATAGGGGTGGCGCCAACCGCCAATATTGACCCGGAAGGCCGGTTTCCGTCGATGTTTGAACCTATCCATGGTTCTGCCTTTGATATTACCGGCAAGGGGATCGCCAATCCGGTGGCCACCTTTTGGTGTGCTGTCCAGATGCTGGACCATTTAGGCTTGAACCAAGAAGCAGCACGTCTGATGAAGGCGATAGAACTGGTCTGTGCAGAGGGGGTGATGACTCCAGATGTCGGCGGCAATGCCACCACAAGGCAAGTCACAGACGCAGTATTGGCAGCGGTGCGGATGGCCAATGACTGACGGGCGGGCTGGCACGCGCCTGTAACCGGCGCGCCACCCTGTTTCTGGCTTATTTCCAGGCCCTGCAGGTGGCGTCTTCACGCCCGCCAGGGGCTGAATCCACATAGGCCTGACCGGGCCGGGCAAAACGGTAACGCATTTTCCAGCTGGGGTCTTCGAAATTGATGATGGTCCGGCCCCAGATCAGCATGTCACGATGTTTTGTGCCGGCGACCATACAGAACATTTCATCCCCGCCGACCTTCAGGTTTTGTTTTTCGGTTTCCGGGCACCATTCTGTCCAGTCAGTATTATTCTTGCGCACCCACACCTTATCTGACCAGATGCCGTCTTCCAGCTTGAAATTGCGCACGCCAACGCCCTTAATCTTGCATTTGATGATGGTGTCGCCGGCATAGGCGGGTGCAGGTACAGACGGCAGAAGAACGAGTAAGGACAGGCTCAGCGCCACAGCCAGAATACGTAACATTTCACTCAATCCCCCAGAATATATAAAGACGTAACTCATAGCCGGAATTTTTCGCTGAGGAAAATGCCACAGGACAGGGCATGTGTCAAAGGGGATGTGGGGGGAGTTCTCAAAGCAATCCCCCACTCACACCCGGATATTGTCAATCAGGCGGACGTCACAAAGGCGGGCGGCGGCCAGCAGGACCATTCCTTCACATCCTGCCGCGCCTCTCTCATCCGCGCCCTTTTCATCTGCGTGCTGTGCTGCGCGTCGTCCGTGCGGGCGGGTTATCGGGGTCAGCCTGTCGGCGTCACATAAGGCTATATATTCAACGCTGGCGAAACCGGCGGCCAGCACGGCTGCCTCCGCTGTGGCCAAAATCTGTTCCACATTATCCCTTCCGGCCTCATCCACCCCGTCATTATCACCTCTGCTGCGCAAGCCCTCTGCTGCGGCTTGCAGTGCCTGATACAGGGCCGGGGCCGCCGCCCTTTGCGCCGCATCTAGATAGCCGTTGCGGGAAGACATGGCCAGCCCGTCTGCCTCACGCACGGTGGGGGCAGGGATAATCTCAATCCCCATATGCAGGTCACGCACCATCTGCTGGATCACGCGTAATTGCTGGAAATCTTTTTCACCGAAAATGGCTTTCTGTGCACCTGTTTGCACAAACAGCTGATACACAACGGTCGCGACCCCTTCAAAGAAATGCGGCCGCGCCACAGATTCCAGCCCCTGTGCCGCCCCGCCCGGGGTAATGGCGGTGGCATGACCATCTGCATACATTGTCTTTGGCATGAACACCGCGTCACATTTACCTGTGGCGGCCAGCTTGTCCAGGTCCGCCTGAACAGTGCGCGGATAGCTGTTGAAATCCTCATGCGGGGCAAATTGCAAAGGGTTCACATAGATAGAGGTGATGATGCGCTGGCCATGCCGGGCCGCGATATCCAGCAGCGACAGATGCCCGTCATGTAAATTGCCCATGGTTGGGACCAGACAGACGGTCTCGCCTGTCGCCGCCCAGCCTGCGGTCAAGGCCAGCATCTCTTCACGGCTCGTGCAGATCTTCATGACCGGTCCTTCATTCTTTGTCTGCCTGGGCTGATCGCGCTGAAAGCGTGTCGACCAGCTTCAGCACAGATTCATCAGCACCCATTTCCGCTGCGCTTTCTGCGAACAGCTTTTGTATCGCGCGGGCCACATCACTGGTCTGATTGGCGGTGGTGAAATAGTCAATATCTTTCGCGGCATTTACCATCGAAAAGCGCAGCCCGCTGATATCGTTTTGTGTCAGATAGGGGCGGAACCTGTCCAGTACAACTGACCTGCCGCCACCTGCTTCCAGCACATGGATAAATCTGTCTGTATCAATGCCATCCATGCGGGCAGCAGCCGCCGCCTCCGCCAATATTGCCGCATAGCCCAGCGAGACGTAATTATGAATAAGCTTCAGCCCATGCCCCGCGCCCACTGGCCCGGCTGTAGTTATGGTATCGGCAAAACAGCGCAACACAGGCATCACCCGGTCAATATCGGCCTGGTCGCCGCCCAGAATAAGGTTCAGCCTGCCCATCTCTGCTTCTTTTGGGGTGCGCGTCATTGCGGCATCCACATAAGCTACTTGTCTGTCCGCCAACTGGCTTGCGAAAGCACGGCTGCGTTCCGGCAGGCTGGTTGAACAATCCACAATAATCTGTCCTGCCCGGACGTGTTCATAAATGCCGCCTGTATCAAACAGCACCGCCTCAACCTCTGGCGCGCCCGTTACACAAAGCAGGATAATATCTGCATCTGGGACAATATCAGCAAGGTTCTGCGCTGGGGCTGCGCCTGCTTTCAGCAGGTCTTCAACAGGCTGGTTTCCTTCATGATGCAGAAAGCTCAGGCGATGCTGGCCAGTCTTCAGGATATTTTTTGCGATGCCATGGCCCATCAGCCCGACACCCACCATGCAGATACGCATTAAATCTGATCCCTGTCAGCTGTAGTCTTCATATGATTTTTCTTCGATCAGTTCAGACCCGGTTGCCAGGTTAATCTGTTTTTTCACAGCTGCTCTTTTATCATTAGTGAAATAGACTGACCGGGCCAGTTCAATGAAGTCTGCGTCAAAAGCTTTGTCTGCTTCTTTCAGCCGGATTTCATCTTCAATATCCCATAATTTCAGATTAATTTCTTTCAGCTCAACGACCAGCTGTTTTATCTCATCTGTCTGATAAGCAGGCTTGTCAATTACAGGCAGCAGGCTGTCACGCTCTTTGTGAATATTGGCCAGCTTGGCGTCATCATCGATTTTCTCAGCCTTGATTTCCAGAATGGTCAGCTTGTCCATAATTTCGCCGACTGAAACATCAATTTTTATGCTCATCTTGTACTCTATTTCTTGCTCGCGGGGCTTCACGGGGTATTGCATAGACGCCACTATCCCTTACATGATACTGCTTGAACAATATTATGTAGCCCTGTTGTGAAGCAAATTGCGTGAAAGGTAAAGATGCCAAAGCTTATCTCCTCATCAGAACCGCAAAAGACAATCGGGTTTGTTGCTGGCGGTATCGGTGACCAGCTTTATCATTTTACGCAACTTGAACATCTGGCGCAGACGGGCGTGGCTGGGAAGCTTGACCTTGTATGTATGCATAACCGGCCGATGCGCGAGCTCGCCTCTGGCTGTGCCTGGATAGGGGATGTTATCGATGCGCAGCCCTTTCGTCATCTGGCCCGGCCTGCTGCGTTTCTGACAGCCTGCAAAAGTCTGAAAGAACGCGGCTATTACCGTGCGGTGATTTTCCATCGCTCCACTTCATTTAAACTGGCAGCCCGTCTGGCGGGCATTCCGCTTCGTATTGGCTTAAGCTCAGGCGGAATTGACAATCTGCTGTTGAATGCGCCAGTCGCTCTAAGCGGCGGTGGCGGCCGCCGCCAGCGTTGGGGACACAGGCCGTTTATCGCCGCACTTGACCAGTATTTTGCCCCCTCAGGGCTCAGCTATTTAGGGCCTTCGCCGATACAGGCCAGCCCTGTACAACAGGCAGAGGTGCAGGCCCGCTTTGGTGAGTTCCCGCGCCCCTGGACGATTGTGAATTTGTTTGTTGGTGACGCCTTGCGCAGATGGCCACCGGCCCATGCCCAACAGATGATAAGAACCTGTTATGACCGATTTGGTGGTACGGTTTTTCTGAATACCGGTCCAGATGCGCTGGACTGGCATGATCAATTAGCCAGTCTCTGGTCTGGCCCGCCTCAGGCATTTGTGCATTTGCTGCCTGACGAAGCCCCGATTCCGTTCATGATTGCGCTCTACCATCAGGCTGATTTATATTTAGGGGTGGACAGCTTTACGGCAAACCTGGCCTTGAATTGTGATCTACCTGCTGTCATTCTGTTCAATAAGGCATCTGACAGTCTGACTTATCGCGGCCGATCTTACCCGCTGGCCCCGGCTGCTGACAAACCGCTGGACAGCCTGACAGAAGACGACTTTCAGACCGTTTTTTCCCACTTTGATAAGGACAGACAGACATGATGAAATTATTTACCGCTGGCCCGTCACCTTTTGGGCGCAAAGTGAAACTGGCCCTGCATGTGCTGGGCCTTTCAGATCAGGTGGAAACTATTGCTACAGACACCAGTCAGCCGGACAGTGAAAACCGGGCAGTGAACCCTTTGGGCAAAATCCCGACCTTGGTGACAGATGAAGCCCCCCTATTTGACAGCCGCGTAATCCTGGAAGCGCTGGACAGATTTGCCGGCGGTAACAGGCTGCTTCCGGCTGACGGACCTGACCGCACCGCGGTGCAGACAAAAGTCGCGCTGATTGACGGGATCATGGATGCTGCCCTGCTGATTGTTTATGAAGCCCGTTTGCGTCCAGCTGACATGCAGGTTCAGTCTGTGCTGGACTACCAGCGCGGCAAAATTGAACGCAGCCTTGCCTATCTTGACGGGCTTGGCCTGACTTATGATAAGGCCGGCCAGCCAGATGCCGCAGATATTGGCCTTGCCTGTACGCTGGATTATCTTGATTTCCGGCAGGTGGCTGACTGGCAGTCTCTGGCCCCGTCACTTGTCGCATGGATGACTGACTTTGCCGCCTCTGTGCCGGGATATAAACAAACCCTGCCCGACGGTATTGCCGCTGCCCCCTGGCGTTAAGCAAAAAGGGGGCGTAATCTTTACTTAATTCTTGTCTCCAGCTCTTTCAGCGCGTCAGACTGAACTGTTCACTGGCATCAGATTTGACCTTCAGTTTTAAGACTGACCTTAAAAATCAAGCTGTTGGTTGCCTTGTCTGGCAGAGGCGGCAAGACTTCCTCTGGCCAGCGACAGCAACGGCGGGACGATTAACAGAGTTGCAACTGTGGACAAGGCCAGCCCGCCAAACACAACTGTGCCAATGCCGCGATATAGTTCAGACCCTGCCCCTGGAAACACCACCAGTGGGATAAGGCCGAACAATGAGGTCAGGGTTGACATGAAAATTGGCCGTATCCGGTTGCGTGTGGCCTCAATGATGGCATCCGGTGCGGCCATTTTATCTTCTTTCATATGCAGGACCGTCTGTTCAATCATCAAAATCGCATTATTGACGACAATCCCTGTCAGAATCACAAACCCCAGCATCGTCAGCATATCCAGCGGCTGCCGCAGGAACAGGTTAAGAATGGCCAGACCTCCTATGCCGCCCGCTGAGGCGACCGGAATAACCAGCAGAATAATGGCGGGAAGAATAAAACTGCGCAGCAGCATCACCATTAACAGAAAAATCACACCAATTGCTGTCATGACATTCAGCTGCATTGCCGTCCAGGTCCTGGCCAGTTCACTGGCTGCGCCTTTGACCCTGATCTGAACAGCTTGCGCGTCAATTTCGCTGAGCAAGGCAGGCAGGATAGTCTGCTCTATCTGATTGATCGCAGCCTCAAGCGGCAGTCCCTCATGTGGGCGCAGCTGAATAGATAGGGCTTGTTGTCCACCAATACGGCGGATTTCTTGCGGTGCGCTGATGATATCAACACGGGCCAGCTGATCAACGCGGTACGTCCCACCATCAGCACCAATAACCGGCAGGCTGCCCAGATCTGACAGCACATATGCACCAGCCTGCTGTCCTGACAATACGATATCGATCAAATTCCCGTCATAGGGAATCTGCAGAACCGGTAACCCGTCATTCAACACATCTACCGCCTCTGCAAATTGCCGGGCAGTTAAGCCGGCTGCGCTGAGGGCGACAGGGTCAGGGCTTATGCGTATTTGCGCTGTTCCTGAAGACAGGTTGGGAATCGTGCGTACCTGATTCCCCTCAGACCGGGGAAAGACCTGTGACAGCTGGCCATTCATTTGGCGGGCGATAGGTGCGATGATGTCCAGATCGGATCCGGTGATATCAATGCGGATAGACCGCGAACCACCAACAGAACGACCAAACAATGACGCCTGCCGCACAAAGGCATAGGCGCCAGGTTCAGAAAAGACGGGCCGCGATAATACACGCTTCAGCTCACCTACGCGGGCAGGGTCCTCTGCGGCGGCTCCGGCAAAAGCTCCGCCTGCATAAGCCACAAAGAAAAAGCGGGAAATTGCAGGCGGGCCATCTGGTTTTGTCTGACCTTGCCAGAGGGGCTCTGCAGATTGCTCCATTTTTTCAGCAATACGGAGGGTTTCATCCATTGAATAGCCTGGTGGCACAATGATGCGGCCAAACACAAAATTTGCATTGCCATCGGGCAGATAGTCAATTTGCGGGGTAAAACGATAGACAGCAAGCCCGGCTGTGTTGATCATCATCACCACCAGCCCCAGCCCAATCAAACGACGCTGAACCGCAAAGGTCGCATAGCTGACAATCGCGCGATGAACCAACTGGGCGAGCAGATCCAGCCCAGGAATTCTGAACGGATGGGAATAGCGGTCAGCATCCCCTTTCAGCAGCGCAGCCGAAATAGAGGGGATTACGGTTGCAGATACAAGTACCGAGATCAGAACCGCGACTGAAATCGCAATACCAATATCACGGAACAGCTGGCCAACAGGCAGGTCAAGCATAATCACCGGAATAAAAACAAGCACGGTTGTCAGTGCAGAGCCTAAAATGGGGGCCCAGACCTGGCGCGCGCCATGAAAGGCAGACTGAGCGGCATTCAGGCCCGATTGCCTCAGCCTGAAAATATTTTCCTGAGAGACGATTGATGCATCCACTACCATGCCAACCGCAAAAGCCAGCCCCGCCAATGAAATCACATTAATTGACAGCCCCAGTGCAGCGATCATAACAAAAGTACCGATCACCGATATTGGTATCGCTGCGGCGATAATCAGCGTTGGTGCAGCGGTTCTGAGAAACAGGATAAGGACTGTCAAAGCCAGTAACCCGCCAACCCAGATATTCTGCTGCACCAGATTTAACGCGGATTCAATATATTTTGTCTCATCATAAACCAGCTTTAGAACCAAGCCGCGTTTGGCCAGAATGTCTTGGTTCAGCGTCCCGACGACCTCTTGCAACCGCTGCATGGTCTGGACTACATTGGTGCCTTGTTCTCTCAGCGCATTCAGGATCAGCGCATTCTGTCCGTTCAGGCGCCGAAAGCTGGTCCGCTTTTGCATTTCAATTTCAATGTCAGCGATATCCTGCAACAAGATTGGCACTAATTGGCCGTCTGTTGTCATGTCATTTCGGATAACTGCGGTGCCGGCTGTTTGGGGTGTAAACAGGTCCGCCTGTGTGCGCACAGCGTAAGTTCGTTTGCCCTGATCAACTGATCCTGCAGAATTAACGGCTGATGACTGACGTAAGGCGGCCACAACTTCAGAAATAGATAAACGGTATCTGACCAGTTTTTCGGGGTCGATGCGTATTGTCATCTGCTGGCTGCCACCACCATAATAACCGACCTCAGCAACCCCTGGCACACGTTCCAGGCGCGACACAATCTCTGTGTCCAGAAAACTGCCCAAATTTTCAACATCGACCTGCGTATCCGGCAGCGCGGTCAACGCCAATCTGGCAATCGGGCTGTCATCTGAATTTGATGTTCTCACCTGAGGGGCCTTGGCTTCGTCAGGCAGGTTTGTGATCCCGGATAACTTCGTCAACAACAGCGTCAACGCTTTATCCATATCAGTGCCCACAGCATAAGTCAGGGTTACGCGCGCAGAGCCGGTACGTGAGGTGGAGGATATCTCTTCAACAGATGATAAGTTGGACAGCTCATCTTCCAGCCTGTTGACGATTTCCCTGTCAACATCTTCTGGAGTAGCCCCGGCCCAATTCACTCTGACTTGCAGAATAGGTTTTTCAATATCAGGGCTCATCTGGATGGGAATGGTGCGGGCAGCCACAAACCCAAACATAACAATCAACGCCATTAGGGCGATGACAGCAACAGGTCGTTCGATAGCAGATTTAATGACAGCAATCATGTTTTACCTACCATTTACTGCGCGGCAGGGCGTGACTTTTTCTTGGCTTGCCCATTTGCCCGATTGCCACCCCCTTGTCGTTTTGGCTGTTGTCCGGGCAGTTGAACTTTGCTGCCGTCTGAAAGACCTTCATTTCCCTTCACAACGACCATATCCCCAGCCTTCAGCCCTGCGGTGATGATTACATTATTTCCATCTGTACCACCCAGGGTGACGATCCGGCGTTTTGCACTGTCTTCTGCAACCACAAATACAACATGGCCAGCTGAAACAGGAATAAGCGCATCCTGGGGGATCGTAATCACAGGCTCAGGCTGGCCTGAAGGAATATAGATAGTGACAGGCGTATTATCTGCCTGCAGTCCTGCAGGCAGGGGCGTTGCCGCCTTAAACCGGACAGCTCTTGTCCCTGTCCTGCTGTTTTCAAGCGGCAAGGTTGCTCTGAACACCAGATTGAGCGTTTTGCGGTCAGCAGAATCAGCATTCAGGGTTCGGGTACCGTAGCGGGCTTGCACCTCTTTGGCTTGTTCTACAAAACTGACATAATCAGCGGGAATTTGCGCCTCAATTTCGAAATCCTGCTGGTTCCTGATGCTGGCGATGCTGTCACCTTCTCGTAAAAACCGATTATTTCCTTCAACCAGTTCAACCAGTTGGCCTGATACAGGGGCGGTCAGTGTCGCTGCGCGGATATCTCTGTCCAGCTCATCTAAATCCAGTTGCAACTGCTGAATGGTAATCGTGAATAAAGAGAGCTGTGCCTGGAGCTGGCTGACAGCCTGCTGGCGCATGACCAGCTGTTCTTCTGCAGCCAGAAGACTGGCTTGCGCGGTTTCATAAGCTTCTGCGGACAATGTCCCTCGATTGACCAGATTTTGTGCGCGTTGTGCCTTCTGGCGCAGAAGGTCCCGTTTGCTGACGGCTAATTCTGCTAATTTAACTCGGAAGGTCAGGTCTGTTTTGGATTGGCTCTCGCTTTTTTTTGTCTCTGCCAGCCTCAAATTTGTGCGCTGTCTTTGTGTTTCCAGACCATCTGTTTTTTGGACCGCCAGTCTCTGGCCTTGTTCAACAAAATCACCTGTTCTGAGGGGCTCAATGCGGGTGACTGCGGTCAAAGGGGCACTGATTTCATGCGGCAGGCCGGACCGCACACGCCCCTGAACAGTAATTTGTCTGGCTAAAACCTGTTCTTTTGCAAGTGCCGTTTCGACAGGGGTTGGCCGGCTATATTGTGACCAGACAGGACCCGGAAGAAGCAAAGACAAGAAAAGGGCCGATGCAATCGCGCGTTTTGTCTGCGTGCCAACAGGTAACAGATTTCCGAACATGTGAACCTCATACCGCCCTGCAGATGATGCGGAGATTAGGCCCGGCAGGCGGACCACGTCTGATGATAGGTAAATCATATGCCGTGGATGCCAGATTCCAAACATAAAAAAAGCGGAACCCATTTTTACAAACGGTTCCGCTCTTCGATGAGCTGCAGTTTAACCCGTAGTCCGGCCGCTGTGTGAGGGGGAGGAAATGCGGCGTCTGGCTGGTTTGTTTTACCTATGCAGCGTCATCATTCTTGACTGACCAGGATCTGACGAAATCACTGATTTCGTCGCGCTTCAGGCCAATATCAGACAATGTTCTGTCATCCAGACGGTTCAGTGAGGACACTGCGCTGGAATATTCCAGCCAGGCCTTCAGCCGGCTCAGGAATGTTGGTGTGTTGTCGTTTGCGGCGTGCTTTGTTTGTGTCATTAGTCTGACCCTTTCATATATGTCGCTCGGCTCAACATAGAGCATGTGAGATACAGGTTGAGAATGGTTCAAACAAAGTCTGTCAGGTTGTGGCAAGGCTTTGCTGATATAGGACATATATGCTGACTTATTTGATTTGTAAAGCACTGAAAAGTTACATTTTTGTTAAATTTTTAAAAAGTAATTTTCTATCTCTTCTGTTCAGTAATTAGTTGTTTGGACATGTGTTGACGCTCAATTTTGTAATTTTATGATCAGGTCGCGCTCTGGCATTTTTTTTGGTAGTCTTTAGGTCTCCTTTTTGTTCTGATCAACTGGACTGTTCGGCAGGTAACAGAATTGAAGACACAGATGATTCGCAAAACACAAATTACATCTGGCACCGTGAATATGCGGTATCTCTTGCAGCTCGCGCACGATTGCAGATGTCATCAAAGGCGCAGCTAATGACGCCAGCTCTTTCAAAAGGCTTTATTTGCCGCGATTGTCTGTTGGCGGGGCACTATGGGTTTGCTGGCAAAGAAGATGGGCTGTCTGTACCAGCGTGTCCGTCCTGCGGTGGAAAACGCGTGGTTCTTCACGAAGAATTATTTTCCCTGACGATGGCACATATTGATTGTGATGCGTTTTATTGTTCTGTTGAAAAGCGTGACAATCCGGCTCTTACAGACAAACCAGTGATTGTTGGAGGAGGCGATCGAGGTGTGGTCGCAGCAGCATGTTATGTGGCCCGGCAATATGGAATCCGTTCGGCTATGCCCAGCTGGCAAGCACGTAAAGCCTGTTCGGATCTGATTGTGATCAAGCCGCGCATGTCTCACTATCAGCAAGTCGGCAGACAAATCAGACAGATGATGTTGTCATTGACGCCTCTTGTTCAGCCTTTATCAGTCGATGAGGCCTTCCTTGATTTAACAGGCACACAAAAGCTACATAAAAAAAGCCCTGCTGAGGTGCTGGCCGCCTTTCAGCAACAGGTCCGGTCTGAAGTCGGTGTGACGGTGTCTGTGGGATTGGCGCAGAACAAATCAATGGCGAAGATCGCCTCTGATCAGGACAAGCCAGATGGTTTTTACGTTATTGGCCAAGCAGAGGCGCAAAGCTGGCTGCAGGACAGGCCGGTTCAGATTCTGTTTGGCCTTGGCAAGGTGACCACAAAAAAGCTGAACGCCGCAGGTTTGCATAAATGCGGTGATATTGCCGCCTGTCCAGCCTCTCAATTGCGCACATTGCTTGGGCGTGACTCAGATCGGGTCAAACAACTGGCATGCGGGATTGATCCGCGTATGGTAGAGACCAGCCGTGCAGCAAAATCAATCTCATCAGAGACAACATTCGCACAAGACATCTCCGCACTTCCCGATTTGCTGAGCATTGCCGAGAGTTTGGCGCAATCTGTCTCGCAACGCTTGAAGCAGCAGCAGATGGAAGCAGTGAATGTAACTGTTAAGCTGAAGCGGCCCAATCATCAGCTTTTAACACGAACAAAGCAGCTGAACAGACCAACCCAAATGGCACATCGCTTGTTTGATGTGGCTTCTGAACTGATTAAGACAGAAGCAAGTCCTGATAAAAAATGGCGTCTTTTGGGGGTGGGCGTGTCTGTTCGTGAAGAGGGAGGTGCTGATACCTTCGGGGCTGAGCCAGGGTTAGATCTTTTTGAACAATCTCAACAGGCTGTCGGGCAAAGACAGGACAGGCTTGAAGCCGCTCTGGACAGCGTGCGCACAAAGCTTGGTGCAGAATTAGTGATGACCGGCCGGCGCTTTTCGTTTGAAGCGCGTAAACAAAAGAAGCCGCCTGATAATTCAGGTAATGACAGGTAATGAACAGGCTTGAAAGATAGGAACGATAATATGACACAACCAGCGGCATTATTTTTTTACGGCACATTGCGTGCTGCAGAGGTCCGCAAAGCTGTTTTGGGCGAAGATCTGCAGCCTGCACAGCTTCAACAGGCTGTATTGAACGACTATGAGGTAAGGCGTGTTGATGGTGCTCTTTACCCGATGTTGGTGGTGCGATCTGGTGGCCGGGTCAACGGGTTGGTGGTAACTGGACTGGATGCAGCCGCGCTTCATAAGCTGGACCAGTTCGAGGGCGTTAATTATCGCCGGGCGAGCCTGGAGGTGAATGCAGCCCATGGCCGAATAGATGCAGATGTCTATCTTCCTGATCAGCAGATGGTTGCAGCTGAACTTTGGGATTTTGACAGCTGGTATAAACGTGATATGACACCGTTCTTAGAGCGAGAGTTTAATCCTGAGGGGGTAAGGCCGCCGGTAAGGTGACCCGTTCAGCTGTTTTTTTAAAGCAGGACGCTGTTTTCATCAGCTCTGTTCCTTTTTCTGTTATGTAATAAGACTGGTTTATGTTTGATAGGCTCTCGATATTTTCAACGCTGAATCTCAGCACGCAGACTGACGGTTTATTTTGGGCGGTTTGCGGCCTTGCGGTTTTGTCTGTCTCTATTTCAAAATCCGGATTTGGCGGCGCGCTGGGGGCGTTATCTGCGCCCTTGATGCTGACCATTTTGCCAGCCAAAGCCACTTTGGCAATTTTGCTACCGCTTTATTTGATGGCAGATTTCTGGACTGTGTGGATTTGGCGGGGCTATGCGGTCAAGAAGCTGCTGATCTGGATGGTGGTAATGGCCATCATTGGACAGTTTTTAGGTTATCTTTTTATTGAGGTCATAGATGACAATACGCTGAAGGCGGTCATCGGGGCGCTGGCTCTGGTCACCGGGGCACGGTATTGGTTCGGCGTGCTCAAGCCAAAAACTGCTGCGCGGCCCAGGGCGGCCATTCGTCATATCCGCCGCCGCTTTCGTCAGCGTTCAGCAATCTGGTGCACCTTATCAGGCCTGTCCAGCTTCATTTCTCTGACCGGGGGAATTGGGGTGCAAATCTTCATGTTGCCTATGGCGATCCACCGGTTCTTTTTTGTTGGCACGCTGGCCTGGTATTTTTTGATTATTAATTTGGCCAAAATTCCCTTATTTTTTGAGCTCGATCTTTTTTCGCCTCAGACAATGGGAATCAGCCTTACTCTGCTGCCGGTTATTCCTCTTGGGGTGATTGCGGGTAAATGGCTGAACAGGAATATGTCAGATCAGCTGTTTTACAAGATAGGCCATTTTGCTCTTGTGCTGTTGGGTTTCAGGCTTATATGGACCTTTGCGGGATAAGGCGGCAGCGGCCGAATAATGATCAAAGACAGGGTGAAATCATGAAACGTTGGCGTCATTTGATTGTTGCTGTTTGCCTTGTGCCGGCTATGTCTATCTATGTGATATTGTGCCTGTATCTTTCTGAATTTGTGGTCGGCTTTCACTGGGGGCTCGATTTGGCTTATTTTGTTGTCTCGGGCTTGGCCTGGCTGTTTCCGGCTGGCCGGGTCATCAGTTGGCTTGCCGCCAGCGAAAGCTGAACCCTGAACAGGGCCATGCCGGTTGCCGTTACGCGGAATAATATCCCTGCCGCGTCAGATAGTGACAGTTCTTGTCGAAAATTTAATAATTCATTGTTTTGTCCCTCATAATCATAGACAGTGAGGGAACATCTTTTTTGTCTGTGAACGGTCATCTTTGAACTTATGAAACGCTATTCTGCTTGGCAACTTTTCAAACAAGGACTGACCGGCCAGACCGGATGGTCACCTGCCTGGCGTCAACCAGACCCGAAACCGGCCTATGATGTGATCATCATTGGCGGCGGCGGGCATGGTTTGGCTACAGCCTATTATCTGGCAAAAATCCATGGCATCACGAATGTTGCTCTGCTGGAGAAAGGCTGGATTGGTGGCGGCAATTCAGGCCGCAATACCACCATTGTGCGGTCGAATTATTTTGTTGAAGGCAACACGGCCTTTTATGAACATTCACTGAAATTATGGGAAGGACTGTCACAAGATCTGAATTATAATGTGATGTTCAGCCAGCGCGGCCACCTGAATCTGTTCTTCACGCCCGGTCAGCGTGATGCGTTAATGCGCCGGTATAATATTATGCGCCTGAACGGCATTGATGGCGAATTCCTGAACCGTGAACAGGTCCAGAAAATGGTCCCGCATTTGAATTATGGGAACCAGGCGCGGCTTCCGATTATGGGCGGGTTTTTGCAGGCAAGGGCAGGGACTGCGCGTCATGATGCGGTGAACTGGGGCTATGCGCGGGCGGCGTCTGCCTTGGGTGTGGATATCATCCAGAATTGTGAGGTCACAGGCTTTATCAAAAAAGCAGGTCGCATAGCCGGTGTTGAAACAAATCGTGGCGAGATTAGAGCCGAGAAAATTGGCATGGCTGTCGCTGGCTCAACCTCTGTTCTGGCGGGGCTTGCCGGTTTAGGAAAATTGCCAATCGAAAGTCATAAGCTTCAGGCCTTTGTGTCTGAGCCGATTAAACCATTTTTGGATACGGTTGTGGTGTATGGGGCAGGCCACGGGCATTTTTACATCAGCCAGTCTGATAAGGGCGGCATGGTGTTTGGCGGTAACATTGATGGCTATAATTCTTATGCGCAAAAAGGAAATCTCCCAATTTACACAGATGTTGCCAGTTGCGCGATGAATGTAATGCCTGCTCTGGGACGAATTAAGCTGTTGCGTCAATGGGCGGGTATTATGGATATGTCTATGGATGGCTCGCCCTTTATCACAAAAACAGATATGCCCGGCTTTTACCTGAATGCAGGGTGGTGTTATGGCGGCTTCAAGGCGATCCCGGGCTCAGGCTGGTGTTTTGCCCATACCATTGCTCATGATCGTCCGCACGAAATCAACAGCCTGCTGACGTTGGATCGATATGCCCATGGGCGCCAGATCGATGAATCTGGCCATGGGCCCTATCCAAAAGCGCATTAGAACAGATGAGGGGAGGCCAGAAATGCTGAGACTTGACTGTCCGTTTTGCGGTCTGCGCGACCATGATGAATTCAGCTATCTTGAAGATGGCAGCGTGACGATGCCTGCTGTTACAGACACATCTGAACAGGCCTGGTTTGAAGCAGTGTTTTTGCGTGATAATCCGCGTGGTAAGCATGTTGAACTGTGGCACCATGTGAATGGTTGCCGTATGGTTCTGCGGGTTGAACGCGACACCCAGACACATCTCATCAGCAAGGTAGAAGCAGCACATCCGGCTTGGCGGGATATGGCGGGGCAGGCGGCAAAGCCTGCGCGCAAATCAAAGACAAAGGCGACAAGATGACAGGGTCTCGGCTGGAAAAAGGCGGTCTGATCGATAGGCGTCAAAAAGTTACATTCAACTTTAATGGCCGGACCGTAACCGGGTTTAAGGGGGATACAATCGCCTCTGCCCTATTGGCTTCTGGTCATATGCTGGTCGGCCGCAGTTTTAAATATCATCGTCCGCGTGGCGTCATGTCTGCTGGTGTCGAAGAAGGTGGCGCTCTGTTTAATACTGGTGACGGCGCAGAACGTGTGCCCAATGTTAAGGGTACGGTAACCGAAATCAAACAGGGATTAACTGTCTATAGTCAGAACGTCTTTCCCAGCCCGAAATTTGACCTAGGCGCGGTTAATGGGCTGATCGCGCCCTTCATCACTGCTGGGTTTTATTACAAGACCTTTATGGGGCCGTTCGCCAGCACAAAATTCTGGATGTTTTGTGAGGGGTTTATCCGCAAAGCAGCGGGACTTGGCCGCGCTTCACGTGAAGCTGATCCAGCCTCTTATGATATTGCACACGGCTTTTGTGATGTTTTGGTAGTGGGCTCTGGGCCTGCTGGCCTGACGGCTGCCGCAGGCCTGTCAGCCAAAGGCCTGAAGGTTCTTGTTGTCGAACAGGATTTCGACTTTGGTGGTGATTGGTTGGCAACAGGCGATAAAACCAAACTGGATAATCGGGACCAGCTGATTGCCCAGATTGAGGCAGCTGGTGGCAAATTGATGGCCCGGTCAACAGCATTTGGACTGTATGATGGCCATGTCGCAGGGGTGATGGAACGATGCACTGATCATCTGTCTGCCCCGCATGCTGACCTGCCGCGCGAGATTTTTCATATCATCAGAGCAGGTCATATTGTGCTGGCCACCGGCGCACTGGAACGCGGTCTTGCCTTTGGGAATAATGACAAGCCAGGCGTGATGCTGGCTCATGCTTTAACCGGCTATGCCGGACGGTATGGCGTGCTTGCCGGCCGCTCAGCTGTGCTGGCCACCTGTCATGATGGAACCTATGAAGATGCGTTGTTCTTGGCCGCAAAGGGGATGCAAATCACACTTCTTGATGCGCGAGACAAACCATGCTCTTTGCATAAACAAATAACAGAGGCTGGAATTTCAGTAAAACTGGGCTGTGTCCCGGTGAATGTTGTTGGTGGGCGTTGTGTCGCCGGGGTCGAAATTGGCCAATTAGGACCAGATGATCAGGTTGACGATAGCCGGCAAGTGATTGGTTGCGATGTGGTGGGCCTGTCCGGTGGCTGGTCTCCTGTGATCAATCTTTTGTCTCATCGTGGTGTAAAACCTGTCTGGAATGAACGCCTGCAGGGATTCTTGGGGGGTAAATCCACGGAAAATATTCATCTAATCGGTGCTGCAGATGGCCTGTATGACGAAAGCTCAGTGCTTTTATCTGCTGAAAAGTTAGTTGGGTCTCTGACCGGGCAAACAGTGTCTGGTCGGTTACAGCGGGGCTGGTCTTCACCTCTTCGGCCAGTTTACGAAATTCGGACTGCTCGCAAGCTGAAAGCCTTTATTGACCCCCAGCATGACGTGACCACAGCTGATATCCGGCAGGCGCGCTTGGAAGGCTTTACATCTGTAGAACATATGAAACGCTACACCACACTTGGTATGGCGACAGATCAGGGCCGGATGGGTAATTTGCTGGGGATTGCCGCAATGGCTGATGCGCTTCAGCAAACCATTGCTGACACAGGGATCACAACTTTTCGTCCGCCCTTCACGCCTGTATCAATAGGCGCACTAGCTGGCCGGTATTCTGGTACGCATTGGGCCCCGACCCGGCGTACACCTATGCACCACCAGCACCTGGCTGCCGGAGCTGTGATGACAGATGCAGGTTTGTGGAAGCGGCCTTGGTATTATCCGCGTGAAGGTGAAACAATAGATGATGCCTATATCCGTGAGGCAGGGACCACGCGTCAGACAGTAGGTATGGTTGATGTATCCACATTGGGTAAAATCGCTGTTCAGGGACCTGATGCGACTGAATTTCTGAACCGCCTGTATATTAACGCTTTTGCTAAATTGCCTGTCGGCAGGGCGCGCTATGGGGTGATGTTGCGTGATGATGGGATGGTGCTTGATGATGGGACCACCTGGCGGCTGGGTGACGATGATTATTTTATGACCACAACCACGGCTCAGGCCGGGCCGGTTATGCAATTCATGGAAGAATTGCTGCAGACGCGCTGGACGGATTTGCGGGTGCATCTGACCTCTGTGACTGATCTGTGGGCAGGGATGGCTGTTGCGGGCCCGCTTTCTCGGCAAATCTTGTCAAAGGCGGTGCCTGAGCTTGACTGGTCTGATGCGGCTTTCCCGTTTATGGCGGTCAGGCACAGCCAGATAAAAATTGGCCGGACTTCTGTTAATTGTCGTATCGCCCGGATTTCTTTTTCTGGTGAGATGGCATTTGAGCTATATGTCAATGCTGATCACGGGGCAGCTGTCTGGCAGCATCTGTCCGGTCTGGTCAGTCAGACAAGTGGTTGTCTGTATGGCATGGAAGCATTAGGAACGTTGCGGATAGAAAAGGGGCATGTCACAGCAGCAGAACTGGATGGACGGGTAACGCTGGAAGATGCCGGATTTGCTAAAATGGCGTCTGCCAAAAAGCCCTATATTGGCTCGGTGCTCCGCAAACGTCCGCATCTGCAGGATACAAACCGGCCAAAGCTGGTCGGGATCTTCCCCAAGGACAGAACCCGTACCTTTGGCTCTGGGGCAATTTTATGTGCTGAAGGCAAAGAAAGCGGATTTGGTGAAGGGTGGGTGACGGCGGTGACCCATTCACCTGTCTTTGGCCATTATATTGGCCTTGGCTTCATTTCTGGCGGGGCAGAGGCTTGGGCTGGCCGAACAGCGATGATTGCTGATCCGCTGCGTGGTCAGACCATCGAAGCTGAAATTGTCTCACCACACATGTTTGATCCATCTGGAGACAGACAACATGGCTGATGAAAAACCGATGAAAACAAGCGGTGTTGCAGGTCTTGAGCTTGGCAAGCAGGGTCATCTGGACGGCAAGCGGCCGGCAGTCATATTTCAGGAACTAACCGGGGTTAATTTGGTCCAGTTTGCGGTATTTACTGAACAACTCAGAAGCTTTAAAACCAGCTTTAAACGACAGACCGGCATCACAGACTTACCGCAAATGTCATCATCCATTGATGATGAGGCAGGGCTTGTGGTGCGGCCGGAATTAACAAAATTTTGGTTGTTGCGCCCGTCCGCAGCCGCAGATCTGGATATCTCTGCTCTGGAAAAATATTTTCCGCTTGATTTAACAGGCAGCCGTGTGTTTCTCAAGATAAGCGGTGAACAGGCACAAACAGTTATTAACCGTTTTTGTGCAGTGGATTTATCTGGTGCGGATGGGCAATTTCTGGCCACAGGCTTTCATCATGTCCCGATGCATATCCTGAAACAAACACAAGACCAGTTCGTGTTCATCCTGCCACGCGGATTTTCGGAAAGTCTGGCAGAAACGCTGCATCATACGGCGCGCCAGTTCGGCGTCGAAGTGAAACGACCAGCAGACTGGGCCAGGACAGGCTGAGGAGAGACTGTTTGAGCCTCGCACAGGAACAGAGTAAGACGAGTGAACAGGTAACAGAGCCAAAGCGGCGTTTGCAAACTGTGCTTGGGTTGGCTTATGAGTTACTGGCACAGCATGGGCTGACGGAATGGCGGGTGACTTATGATCATGCGCGGCGGCGGGCTGGTTTGTGCAACTTTACCACCAAAACCATTTCGCTTTCACGCCATTATGCGCGCCAGGCCCCCTTTAAGCATATCAAAGATACAATTTTGCATGAAATTGCCCATGCCCTTGTTGGTCCGCGCCATGGTCATGACGCCACTTGGCGGCAGACGGCACGGCAAATCGGCTGTACAGCAATGCGCTGCCATAATTTGACCTTTAGTGCGGCAAAATGGATGATGGTCTGTCCAAATGAGTGTTTTGCTGTTGAACGCCACCGCCGTAAATCAGGACTAGTCTGTGCAAAATGCAAGCAGCCTGTCCGTTTTGTTCCAGCAGAAGATTATGACCAATTTCCATCTTGATCCCGAAAGACAGCAACAATTTATTACAGCTGTTTTGTCTTTGCAGCATGCTGCCTTTGCTCATCCTGCTTTTTTTTCTGAAGCTGAGATATCTTCATTGAAACAAGAAGCGCTGGCACTGCCGTTCAGGTCAGCTCGGCCCGTAGTCGGCAACGGTGTACATCAGGATTTTGATATTTGTTTTCCTGCGCCGCTCACGGGCAGCTTTGCCAAAGCAGCACAGCTGCTTTCAGCCTGCTGTAAGGCAATGTCTGATACCACTCCAGACCTATTCGAAGATGATGTGATTATAAATGACTTTGCGGTCCAGAATTATCCGGCTGGGTCCAAAGGAATAGGCATTCATAAAGACGGCCTGCGGTATCGCAATCTGGTGTTTATCATTACTCTTGCGGGTCAATCTGATCTGTTTATTTGTTCTGACCGCGAGGGCAGCAATCGGCAAATTATAGCAGATGAGCCCGGGCGCCTTGTCATTTTGCCTGCACCAGGGCTGGCTTTTTTAGGAGACTCGGATAACCGTCCCTTGCATGGTGTTGATAACGTCACGGCAGGCCGATTATCGATTGGGTTCAGGCAAGAGCGTTGAATCCTGCTCTTGATCGACCGGCTTGCCACATCATGAAAACCCTGCCACACTGAATCTCTGGTTTCGTGGTCATCATAGCGCCACCTGCCCAAAGCCTTGTTTGGGCTCACAAAATCAGGCGTTCCTGCTGGCCTCGGACCTGTAACATAAAGTTCAGGGGAGGCGCATTGAACATGATTTTAAATATTTCTGGCCGTAATATGGATACCGGGGCTGCGTTTCAGGAACATGCCCGTGCAACGCTTCACTCAATTGTTGAAAAATATTTCTCAAACGCTGTCAGTGGCACGGTGACACTTGAAAAATCTGATGCGGGTTTTGAAGTCAATATCCGGATTAACCTGACCAAACGAATAGAACTTGAATCTAAAGGCTCTGCACGTGACGCGCATGCGGCATTGGATTCAGCAGCTGAACATGCAGAAAAGCGGTTGCGCCGGCACAAGCGGCGTCTGAAAAACCATCGCAGTTCAGCCAGCCACCTGGAAGAAGATATTCAGTTTGCGCCAATGTCTGTATATGCAGCTGCCCAACAGATACAGTCTGACCAAAGTGACTCAGTCCCAGAACGAGAAGCTGAAAATGATGATGACGTTTTGCCGGTTATTGCGGAACTGTCATATGAGGTTGAAAGCATGAGCGTAGAACAGGCGGTCATGCGTCTTGAATTGAGCGGTGAGAACTGTCTGCTGTTTCGCAATTCCGGTCATTTGGGGCTGAATATGGTTCATCTTCGCAACGATGGCACAATTGGCTGGGTTGACCCACGCGGAAACAGAAATCTGTCTTCGTCCTCCGCCTGATAAAATGGCGGGACTTGGCAATAACCTGTCCTGTATAAAACAGTTATACAGGTCAGGACGCCTAGCCTTTTGCAAGAGGTTCAAAGGGGGGCAGAGATGGAACAACCGCAGCGTCGATCAACGCGCAAACGTAACCAAGGTTCTGCGGCCCGCAAGCTCCTTGATGGCCAACTGCCCTGGACACAGCCCAGATATGTAGACCCGCCGGTTGAACCGCTCTCCGCTGACCAGATAGAGGCGGTTCACGAAGCCAGCCTTGATATTCTGGAAACGATCGGCGTCATGTTTTTGAATGATGAAGCCTTGGATATTCTTGAGGCTGCCGGATGTGATGTTGATCGTGCAACTCAAAATGTAAAGTTGGATCGTCACTGGGTTGCCCAGACCATCAAATCAGCGCCGTCTCAGTTTACGATTATTCCCCGAAATACAGATCGTGCTATTACAGTAGGGGATAATTTTTTTAATTTTGGCCAGGTTTCGTCACCGCCAAACATTATGGATAATGACAATGGGCGGCGTAATGGCAGCCGAGCCGATTTCCAGGCTCTGACGCGCCTGTCTCAGGCTTATAATTGTATCCACACCATTGCGGGCTATCCTGTTGAACCGCTTGATCTGCATCCGTCTGTCCGTCATTTACACTGCACTTATGATATGTTGCTGCTTTCTGACAAGGTTGTTCATGGATATTCTCTTGGTAAAGAGCGTATCGAAGATGTGATGGAAATGATCCGGATTGCAGGGGGGCTCAGTCATGAAGAGTTTGATGCCGCACCGCGCATGTTTACAAACATCAATTCAACCTCACCTCTGAAGCATGATTACCCGATGCTTGATGGCGCGATGCGCCTTGCCCGTCGCGGCCAGCCTGTTGTGGTGACGCCCTTTACCTTATCTGGCGCAATGGCTCCGGTCACCATCGTCGGGGCAATTACACAGCAAAATGCCGAGGCCCTGGCGGCAATTGCCTTATTGCAAACCATTAATCCTGGCACGCCGGTGGTGTATGGGGCGTTCACCAGCAATGTGGATATGAAATCTGGTGCGCCTGCGTTTGGTACGCCTGAATATGTGCGGGCGATGCAGATTTCTGGTCAGATGGCGCGGTTCTATAAATTGCCCTTACGGACTTCTAATGCCAATGCTGCGAATGCCCCTGATGCACAGGCGGTATGGGAATCGGCATTTTCCTTACAGGCCTGTCAGCAAGGCTGGTCAAATATTGTTTATCATGCGGCTGGATGGCTGGAAGGCGGCTTGTCAGCCAGTTTTGAAAAATTCGTGATTGATTGTGAAATGCTGCAACAGGTGATCTACACACAACAGCCGCTCAAAGTTGATCCAGACGAACTGGCGGTAGAGGCGATCCGAGAGGTAGGCCATAACGGCCATTTCTTTGGCTGTGAACATACCCAGAGCCGTTATAAATCTGCGTTTTACAGCCCGCTTTTGTCTGACTGGTCAAATTATGAAAGCTGGGAAGAAGCTGGTGCTGTCTGGACTCATGACCGGGCCAATAAGCAGTACAAACAAATTTTGAATGAGTATGAGGCGCCGTATCTTGATCCGGCGATTAATGAGGAGCTGCAGGCGTTTGTGGCGAAACGGACTGAACAAGGCGGCGCGCCAACAGATTATTAAGCGCAGTCAGCTTAAGGCTGACAAATGGCGGATGATGAGGGAACTATGAAAACACAAGCACAAGTGGTTGTAATTGGCGGCGGCGTAGTGGGTGCGTCTGTCCTGTACCATCTCACCAAGTTAGGCTGCACAGATGTAATGTTGCTGGAACGGTCGGATTTGACATCTGGGTCAACCTGGCATGCGGCTGGTGGCATGCACACTATTAATGGTGACCCGAATGTGGCCAAGCTTCAGCAATATACCATCAGCTTATATAAAGAGATTGAAGAGCTGTCTGGCCAGGATATTGGTCTTCACATGACCGGCGGGGTCATGCTGGCAGCAACCCAGGAACGGTTTGACTGGCTGAAAGGGGTCTATGCCAAAGGGAAATATCTGGGCATGGATGAGCTGGAGATCATCACGCCGGAACGCGCAGCTGAATTAATGCCGCTTCTTGACCCGTCACAGTTTGTAGGCGCGCTTTATGACCCGATTGAGGGGCATTGTGATCCCTATGGCGTTACGCACGCCTATGCAAAGGCAGCCCGCAAAAATGGGGCTGTTGTGGAAACCCAGACAAAAGTTGAAGCCCTGTCCCAAATCGCTGATGGGACGTGGTATATCAAAACCAATAAGGGTGATATCAGGGCTGAACATGTGGTCAATGCCGGCGGCTTATGGGCGCGTGAGGTCGGCCGTATGGTTGGGCTGGAACTGCCTGTTCTGGCGATGGAGCATATGTATCTGCTGACCGAAGATATGCCAGAGGTCAAAGAATTTAATGATAAGACCGGCATTGAAATGCTGCATGCTGTTGATTTTGACGGAGAATTATATCTGCGCCAGGAACGTGGCGGTATGCTTATGGGTACCTATGAGAAAGCCTGTCGGCCGTGGTCTGAACATGATACGCCTTGGTCATTCGGCCATGAATTGCTGGAACCTGATATTGACCGTATCGCGCCGTCATTAGAGGTTGGATTTGAACATTTCCCGGCTTTCCAGAACGCCGGTATACGCCGTGTCATTAATGGCCCGTTCACATTTGCCCCGGACGGTAACCCGCTTGTAGGACCTATAAAGGGGATGACCAATTACTGGTCGGCTTGCGCGGTGATGGCCGGCTTCTCTCAGGGGGGTGGTGTTGGGCTTGCTTTGGCGAACTGGATCGTGAATGGCGATCCGGGTTTTGATGTTTGGGCAATGGACGTCAGCCGGTTTGGCGACTATGCCACTATGGCCTATACAAACGCCAAGGTTCGGGAAAATTATTCCCGCCGCTTTTCCATCCGCTATCCAAATGAAGAGCTGACAGCGGCCCGCCCTCTGGCCACCACGCCAATCTATGACAAGCTGGCTGCTGCCGGAGCCCAGTTTGGGGCGTCATTTGGTCTTGAAATGCCTCTGTGGTTTGCCCCGGAAGGTGTGCGCGATGAATTTTCATGGCGCCGCTCAACTGACTTTGAACATGTCGCGGCAGAGGTTGCAATTGTCAGAGATTCGGTCGGGCTTTCAGATATTTCAAACTTTGCCAAATACCGGGTCACTGGCCCGGGCGTAACCGCTTGGCTTGACCAGATGCTGGCCTGTTCTCTGCCGCGCGCAGGCCGGATGACGCTGGCCCCGATGCTGAAAGAAGATGGCCGCGTTATTGGTGATTTTTCTGTCGCGTGTCTCAATGAAGACTCATATCTATTGGTTGGCTCTGGCTTAGCTGAAGATTATCATATGCGTTGGTTCCTTTCACATTTGCCTGATGATGGTTCGGTGGCTGTGACTTCCGAAGGGCTGGGTTTATGCGGCCTTACAATCGCCGGGCCGAATGCGCGTGCGGTTCTGGCCAGCCTGACCCGGACAGATGTCAGTCATGATGCGTTCAAATTTATGGCTGTGAAACAGATGGATATTGGTATGGTGCCTGCCCTTGTTGGCCGGGTCAGTTACACAGGTGATCTGGGGTACGAGATTTGGGTAAAACCACAATATCAGCGGCGTTTATTTGACGATTTGATGGCTGCCGGGGCAGCGCATAATATCGGCCTGTTTGGCAGCCGGGCGTTAAATGCGCTGCGGCTGGAAAAAAATTACGGCAGTTGGGGCCGCGAATTCCGGCCGATTTACTATCCGAATGAAACAGGTCTTGACCGGTTTTGTGCCTTTGACAAATCAGCTGATTTCATTGGCAAGTCTGAAGCGGCAGAAATTGCAGCAGAAAATGGGGGCGATTATCGGCTGCGTTGCTTCGTTGTTCAGGCAAATGATGCTGATGTGATCGGGGATGAGCCTATCTTCCATAATGGTGAGGTTGCAGGATGGGTAACCTCAGGCGGTTATGCGCATGGCTCTGATGTCTCTGTGGCTATGGGGTATGTCCGCACAGAACTGGCTGAACAAGATGAAGGTTGGTCTGTTGAACTGCTGGCCGAAACGCTGTCTGCACGTATGCAAAAACAGCCTTTGTTTGACAGTAACGCCAGCCGGATGCGCAGCTAAACCGGGCTTTACACCAGCGATGCGGCGTTGAGCGCGCGTGAAAACATTTCCGCATCACAATTGCCGCCGGATATCATCGCCACAACGGTCTGGCGGTCGCCGCCGTTTTTGCTGGCGATGAAACCCGCATTCAGGGCGGCGGCCAGTGCCACCGCGCCGCCAGGCTCAACTGTCAGTTTGAAATAATCCCAGGCCGTTTTCATCGCAGATAGGGCCTCATCATCCGTAACGACCTTGCCACCAGCAGCCAGTCGTTGGATAAGCGGAAAGGTCAGCTGGCCGGGGGCAGGGGTGACAATTGCATCACAGACAGACCGTGCAGACGGATCATTTGCCAGACGTTCTCCAGCCTCAAGGGAACGTGCCGTGTCATCAAAACCTGCCGGTTCAGCAGTATAAAGCTCAGCCTCTGGAAAATGCGCTGCCAAAGCAAGCGATGTCCCTGCCATCAGACCGCCACCACCACAACAGCAGAAAAACACATCCAGCTGCCGGCCGATTTGTTTGAGCTGGCGTGCAATCTCAAGGCCCGCCGTGCCCTGCCCGGCAATCACCCGCTCATCATCAAAGGGGGCGATCAGCTCTGCTGACCGCTTTTCGGCCAGTTCTGCGCCGATCTCTTCTCGGCATTGGGTGTAGCGATTATATAAGACCACTTCTGCACCATAAGAGCGGGTGCCCTCGATTTTGGCAACAGGGGCATCTTCTGGCATGACAATCGTCGCATTCCGGCCCGATAACCGCGCTGCCAAAGCAACAGCCTGTGCATGATTGCCGCTGGAATAGGCCAATACCGGTTTGTCAGGATCCTCGAGCGAAAATACAGCATTACATCCGCCTCTGAATTTGAATGAGCCTGTACGCTGCAAGCAATCGGCTTTCACAAACAAATCAAATGGCAATTTATGATTCAACCTGTCTGAACTGAGCAAGGCGGTCTCAATTTTACACGGGCTTATCCGGTTATCAGCATCTAGGATGGACTGAATGGTGACTGTCATTTAACCTGCCTTTTGCGTTTCGATATGGATCGTATGATTATAATAATCAGCAGATGCGAAAGCAAACTTGTTTTCATGACTAAAACTGCCTATTTTCAGGAACACTTGAATCTCAGGCTTACCTGAAACACCATATTTATTTTTTTGAGAGTAATGCATGTCAGACCTTTATCCAGATTTGCCATTTTCAGGCTCATATACTGCCCTTGTGACCCCTTTCTCATCCACAGGGACCCTAGATGAAGCAGCGTTTGAAAAGCTGGTAGACTGGCAGATAGAACAGGGCACACACGGGCTGGTTCCGGTTGGCACAACTGGCGAATCCCCCACATTAAGTCATGAAGAACATGATCGGGTGGTGGAAATGTGTGTGAAAACTGCTAATGGCCGCGTTCCTGTGATTGCGGGTGCAGGGTCAAACAGCACTGAAGAAGCTGTGCGCCTGTCACGTCACGCAGAAGCTGTTGGTGCGAATGCGGTTTTGATCGTCTCACCTTATTACAACAAACCGACCCAGGCAGGTCTGAAGGCACATTTTACGGCTGTGGCTGATGCTGTATCTGTGCCTGTGATTATTTACGATATCCCTGGCCGGTCAATTGTTCGGCTTGAGGATGAAGTTTTGGCAGATCTTGCCCAACATCCGAACATTGCAGGTATAAAAGATGCGACAGCTGATTGTGGGCGGCCAACCCGCCTGTTGAATTTGATTGGTGACGACTTCTGTCAATTATCAGGTGAAGACGCCACTGTTCTGCCCTATTTGGCAGCAGGCGGTCATGGCTGCATCTCTGTGGTCAGCAATATTTCTCCTGCTTTATGTGCTGAATTGCATACCGCCTGGACCAAAGGCAATGACAAAGACCGGGCGCTGGCCTTGCATAAGCAGCTGATGCCTTTGCATGATGCTTTATTCTGCGAAGCCAGCCCGGGGCCGGTGAAATATGCTGCAGAACGTCTTGGGTTATGTGGGTCAAAAACCCGTATGCCACTGGTTGAAATAGCCGATAGCTCCAAGGCTGCTGTTGATCGCGCCTTGGCGGCAGCAGGCCTGTTGTAACAACGCCGCAGCTGCCAGAACAGGAAAGGCATCTGAAATGTCGATTTCAACGGGCCGCGTTGCCGAAAACCGGCGGGCGCGCCATGACTATCAGATCGAAGAGACGCTTGAAGCTGGTATTATTCTTCAGGGCAGCGAGGTGAAATCCTTGCGCACAGGGCGGGCCTCTATTGCTGAATCCTATGCGGGCGAGGATCAGGGCCGGTTGGCTCTGTTTAATGCGAATATTCCTGTCTATCCGGCCTCACGCGATAATCATGCCCCAAAGCGGGTGCGTGAATTACTGGTCAGCAAAAAAGAACGGAACCGGCTGCTGGGGCTGATCCGGCGTGAGGGGGTCACGCTGGTCCCTTTGTCGCTCTATTTCAATGCTCGCGGTCTGGCTAAGCTGCAGATTGGCTTGGCGAAAGGCAAAAAGAAAGCTGATAAACGTCAGGCTGAGCGTGACAGAGACTGGTCCCGCCAGAAACAAAGATTATTGCGCGGCCGCTAGGCAATAATGCGCAGCCGCTCACAGACCTCATCAAACATCTCAAGACTCAGCCTGTTAGTTTGCACATTATAACGTGAGCAATGATAAGAGCTGAGCAGCTGCAGCCCATTTGGCAGTTCATGCAACTGATTATGTGCAAACGGAAAGGCTTTCAGCTTCAGGTCGAAATGTCGCAATATGGTCTCATGGGCGATGCGCCCAAGCGCCAAAATAGCCTTCAGCTGTGTCATCTGATCCAGTTCTAAAGACAGATAGGGCCGGCAGGTCGCAATTTCAGCTGCGGTTGGTTTGTTTTGTGGTGGCACGCACCTGACCGCATTCGAAATCCTGATATTATGAAGCTGGACTGTATCATCTGGCCGGGCCTGATAGTCACCTGAGGCAAATCCAGATTTGATCAAAGCTTCATAAAGAACCTTTCCGGCAAAATCCCCCGTAAAAGGGCGGCCTGTTGCATTTGCCCCCCTCAGGCCCGGGGCCAGACCTAAGACCAGAATATCTGCATCAATCGGCCCGAAAGAAGGCACAGGGTTATTATGCCAGTCTGGTTTCTGCTGGCGGTGGCCATCAATAAAAGCTGCCAGCCGTTCACATTTTCGGCAGGTTACCGGAGCAACAAAATCAAGTTGATGGGCTGTCATACTAGGCTTTCATTCATTTAGCTGGGGTAACGAAAAGGCAAAAGCCTATCCGCGCTCGATGCTTGAGACGATGTCATCAAGATCCAAAAACTGATCAGCTTTCCGGCGTAAGGCATCTGACAACATATGGGTCTTCGTTGAAGAAACCACTGTCACCCGCACGCCCTTATCCTGAACTTCTTCCAGCAACCGGCAAAAATCACCATCACCGGAAAATAGCACTGCATGATCAATATGTGGGGCGAGTTTCAGCATATCCAGGGCCAATTCCATGTCCATATTGCCCTTGGTTCGCTTTTCGCCTGTTAATTGGTTTGTATATTCACGGGTGAGCTTGCTGACAATCATATACCCATTATAGTCGAGGAAATCGATCAATTTGCGCAACGGGGCCTGCTCAGACGGGTCAGGCAAGGCGGTATAGTAATAGGCTCTGATTAATGTGGAGCGCGAACGGAAAAAATGCAATAATTTCAGATAATCAATGTCAATATTCAATAATTTTGCAGTCGCATGAAAATTTGACCCATCTATAAATAGGGCGCAACGTTCTGTCTCTTTCATAAAATATCCTTAAATTTTAAATAAAGTTAAATTTCTGGAAATGGTTGTAATGGTGTCAAGTGTGACGCTGTTTTTTCGACTTGTCCAGCGTTGTTTATGCTATCCTCACCCATGCTCATGCTGATAGCTTATCTTTCAGTGTGATGCTGCCCTGATCAGGCTTGTCTCCATGTTCATGAAAGCGATGTTCTATGTCTGAAGATGTATTTGTTGGCATTGGTGGCAATCTTGTGCCGGATGGCTATCCTGATCTGCATACGGCCTTTTTGGATGCCATTGACAGGCTTCGCAAACAGGTGACCATCATCTCGGTATCGCCTTGGTATGTCACAGCTCCTGTTCCTGTTTCTGATCAGCCTGACTTTCTCAATGCCGTGATTCAGTTGCGCACGGCACGTAGCCCGCACCAGCTGCTTGAAACTTTGCTGGCTGTTGAAGGTCATTTCGGGCGTGTGCGCTCTGTCCGCAATGCTGCTCGAAAACTTGATTTGGACATTTTGGCGTTTGGTACTCAAATTATTTCAGATGAACGTCTGATTGTACCGCACCCGCGACTGAATGAGCGGGCTTTTGTTCTGCTACCTTGGCGGGATATACAACCAGAATGGCAGCATCCTGTTCTGGGAAGAAATATTGCTGAACTTGCTGATTCAAATATGATAAAAAATCAGGCAATTAAGCAATATACCCCTGTTTCTGGGGGTAATAGAAAAATACATCCATAAAGAGAAAAACAAACCGTCAATAAATTGACCTTTTCTTTAAAATAGCCTAGCTTCATCAGACTGAGCAACGCGCAGCAATGAGAAGGGTGAAACGGTCATGGCAGAGGTAAAAAAAAGACTTGATCCGGATCCGCGGGTCTGGGATTTCAAGACAGAATACGAACTCGGGCAGGATAATATCCGGCCACTTGGGCTGGATATCCACAATCCTTTATTTATGATTTCCAGTGTGGTTATTGCGGGATTTGTTTTACTCGCACTCGCGAATCAGGAAGCGTCAGCTGCATTTTTTGGCTGGCTTCGGCCGTGGTTGACCAGCACATTTGACTGGTTTCTTGTTTTGTCAGTGAATGCCATTACATTATTTTGCCTTGCGCTGATTTTTCTGCCTGTGGGGGCGGTCAGGATCGGTGGTAAGGATGCAAAGCCGGATTATTCCTATGCTGGCTGGATCGCCATGGTGTTCGCGGCCGGTATTGGCATCGGGCTTTTGTTTTTCGGTGTGATTGAGCCAGTCTATTACAATTTTTCTGAAGGCGGCGCGGCACGCCCACTTAGCATTGATGTTACCCAGGACGATCATCAATATGTTGGTATTGTCGGCACAATCCATCATTGGGGGTTGGAAGGTTGGGCAGTTTATGCTGCGGTCGGCCTGTCTTTGGGGATTTTCTGTTATAATCTGGGTTTGCCGCTGACGTTGCGTTCAGCCTTTTATCCTCTGTTAGGAGAGCGCGTGTGGGGCTGGTGGGGGCATCTCATCGATACGCTTGCTGTATTTGCCACATTATTCGGTCTGACCACATCGCTTGGACTTGGCGCACAACAGGTGGCTGCTGGCCTGAATGAGGTGTTTGGCATTGCCCCCAGTTCGACTGTCGTGTTTCTGCTGATTATTGTTATTACCGCGATTGCGCTGGGGTCTGTCATATTAGGCATGGACGCAGGCGTAAAGCGGTTGTCAGAAATCAACATGGTTATGGCTGTATGCCTGTTTGTTTTTGTCATTGTGGTCACTGGTGTCGGCAGTGCGATTACGCGGTATCTTTCTGTGATGATGGATTATGTTCTGCTTCTGCCCGCCCTTTCAAACCCGTTCGGGCGAGAGGATACGAGTTATTTTCATGGCTGGACAACATTCTATTGGGCCTGGTGGATTGCCTGGTCTCCGTTTGTCGGGATGTTCATCGCCCGCATTTCCAAAGGCCGTACGGTCAGAGAATTTGTCTTTTGTGCACTAATTGCACCGACGGCTGTCTGTGCGCTGTGGATGTCAACATTTGGAGGGGCGGCGATAGATATGCTGAATGCTGGGGGTGCTGAGGGCGTAAGAGCGACTGTGATTGACACTTATGCCCCGGAAGGCGCTCTGTTTGGTTCTCTGAAGAAGTTGCCCCTTTATTCAATTGTGGCCCCGGTCTCGCTTCTTCTGATTGTGATTTTCTTCGTGACCTCATCTGATTCTGGTTCTCTGGTCATTGATACCATCACAGCCGGTGGCAAAATGAATGCGCCTCTGGTCCAGCGGGTTTTTTGGTGTACCCTTGAAGGGTTGGTGGCGATTGCTCTGCTTCTGGGGGGCGGTTTGTCCGCATTGCGGGGTGCGGCGGTGTCAACCGGCATTCCGTTTACCTTTGTGGTCCTGATTATGTGCTATTGTTTATGGCTGGCCTTGAGGGCTGAACATGCCAAACTCTGACCAGCTTTGTGAGTCACAAGAAAAACCTTGAAAAAGGACCGGTTTTGGTGTAGGCTTTGCCACGCTGAAATTCTGGCCCTGATTTATCGTCAAAGGCCTGCCCTAACGTAAGGAGCCCTTGATATGGCACGTGTCACCGTTGAAGATTGTATTGAAAAAATTCCTAACCGGTTTGACCTTGTTCTGACGGCCGCTCAGCGGGCCCGCAATATTCAGAAAGGCGAGTTGCTGACAATTGACCGTGATGACGATAAAAATCCGGTTATCGCTTTGCGCGAAATCGCTGACGAAACAATTGACATTCAACAGATTGAAGATCGGATTGTTCAGTCAATGCAGCGTCTGAACGAAAGTGAAGAAGAAGTGACGACAGCTGATGAGGCGGCAACAACCGCTGAAGAAGATATGTCAAATATGATCGGGCTTGAAAGCATGGATAACCTGGAAGGGTCAGGCATGCAAATCGGCACCGGTGAAGAACTGAACGCCACTGGTTTTGAGGATGTCGACATCGCGTCTCTTGACGCTGACCAGTAAACAGCTGAAACTTAAGCCTGGTGTGTGAAATTAAGTGAACCATCAGGCAATTATGGCAGCTCAGGCGAAAACAAAAACTCCAAACGCAAAGCACAGCGATCTGGTTGCTCAGGCATTCGCCCAGCTTCTTGATGTGCGGGCTGCATATGACGATGATGTTGGGCTGGATAAGCTCAGAAGAGCTTATGAATTTGGTCGGACCGCTCATGATGGGCAGACCCGCGAAAGTGGCGAGCCTTATTTCACCCATCCTCTTCAGGTGGCATGTTTGTTGGCAGAAATGCGCCTGGATACAGACACGCTGGTTACCGCTCTGTTACATGACACGGTTGAAGATTGTAATGTGACCCTGCAGGATATCGCCGCGCAGTTCGGCGAGAATGTGGCGATGCTGGTCGATGGGGTGACCAAGTTGAGTCGGCTGGAGCTGCAGTCTGTCGATACCAAACAGGCCGAAAATTTCCGAAAATTTGTATTGGCGGTGGGTAAAGATATTCGTGTGCTGTTGGTCAAGCTGGCTGACCGTACTCACAATATGCAGACGATCAAAGCGGTCTCCAGCCCTGAAAAAAGGCGTCGGGTTGCCACAGAAACAATGGAAATCTATGCCCCGCTTGCTGAACGGATGGGGATTACCCGGTTCCAGACAGAGCTGGAAGATCTCAGCTTTGAAATTCTGCAGCCTGAAATGCGGGATTCAATTATCAGCAGGCTGGAATTCCTGGCGATTGAGACTGAAACAGTTGTCCCTGAAATTTGTGCTGAATTGCAATCTCTTCTTGTTGATCAGGGGATCCCTTGCGAGGTAACTGGCCGTCTGAAGACACCTTATTCAATCTCTCGTAAGATGCAGGTGAAAAACGTGACTATGGATCAGCTATCAGATGTGATGGCGTTCCGTATTATCGTCCAGGATGTGGCCAGTTGTTATCAGACGCTCGGGCGTATCCATACCACCTTTCCGGTGGTGATGGGCCGGTTTAAGGATTATATCTCCACGCCGAAAACAAATGGCTATCAGTCCCTTCATACTGGCGTTATTGGGCCAATGCGTCAGAAAATTGAAATTCAGATCCGCACCGAAGATATGGATGATATGGCGCAACGCGGTGTGGCCGCACATTGGGACTATAAAGAAAGCTCTGCCCAGCCGGATACAGCTCACGAACGACAGGCCAGGCTGGAGACTTTCAGATGGGCACGTGAACTTGTCAGTCTTCTTGAGCTGAATGAAGAAGCTACCGAATTTCTGGAAAACACCAAGCTTGAGATGTATCAGGACAAAGTGTTTTGTTTTACCCCTAAGGGGGATTTGATCAGCCTGCCAAAAGGGGCAACCGCTATCGATTTTGCCTATGCTGTTCATACAGATGTTGGGGACAGATGTGTTGGGGTTTTGATTAATGATAAACGCCGGCAGTTGACGACAGAGCTGGTGAATGGGGATCAGGTGTCCATCATCACTGAAACAGACGCCAGCCCGCGCAGTGATTGGGAAGATTTTGCCAAAACTGGCCGCGCCCGGTCCGCGATAAAACGCTTTATCAGGCTGCAGAAACAAGAAGAATTCGCCCGTGTGGGCAAGGTGCTTTTAGAGCGGGAATACCGTTTCAGAAAAACAAAATTCAAAGAAGCACTGGTTGAAGAATTTTTGTCTGCGTTTAATGTCAGTACCAGCACAGAGCTGTATGCTGAGATTGCCGAGGGCAATTTGAAGGCAAAAGATGTGTTTGATCGCCTTCATCCTGATCTGGCCACCACCAGCAGTGCTGACAAGAATAGCCCGCCTGCTGAAACACCGTCTGAACCATTATTTCATGTGGATAAGGCGCATGAAGGGCTTGCTGTTCATTTGGGTAAATGTTGTCACCCGCTCCCTGGTGATAAAATTGTGGGGATTGTGACCACAGGTAAGGGCATCACAGTTCACACTAAAAACTGCAATACGCTGGCGAAATTTGTCGAAATTCCTGAATTATGGCTGAACGTGGACTGGCCGCGAGGGGCGGTGCGCCGCTATGCTGGACGGATCCAGGCCGTAATGGTGAACGAACCAGGGGCCCTGGCCGCGCTCTGTACGGTAATTGGCCAGCAGGCAGGCAATATTACGCATATTCAGCTGACTGAACGGAATATGAATTTTTTCACGTTCATTTTGGATATTGATGTGAAAAATCTCGAACATATTCATTCTATTATTGCAGTTTTGCGGTCCAACAAATACATAGAATCCGTAGAAAGAAGAGGATTGTAGCTCTTGTCTGCGGGAAGAATGTAATGTTTCGACGGCGTGTACCTCTCAGCTTTTGGGCTAAAGTCAGGGAAATCCTCTGGCCGCGCAAAGGGTTTTCGCGTCTGTACAGCTATCTTGTGCAACGTGTATTGCGGATGCCGGGCTCTGCTTATTCTCTGGCCAGCGGCTTTGCTTCTGGTGTGGCGGTATCGTTTACGCCCTTGATTGGCTTTCATTTGCTGCTGGCTTTTGGTGTGGCGTATTTTCTGCGTGGCAATATGGTTACGGCTTTCCTTGGAACGCTGGTGGGCAATCCGTGGACCTTTCCGTTGATTTTTGTTCTGCTTCAGGCGGTTGGCGACGGTCTGATTAATTATTTTGGCATTACTGCCTTTTCTGGTCTGGCTGAAGCAACCGGTGTTTATGATCAATTTTTGGCGTATTTTATGCCGATGGCGGTCGGCGGCATGCTCTTGTTTGTACTGTCATGGCTAGTCAGCTTTTCAGTCTGTTATTGGGGTGTTATCAGTTGGCGCGCGCACCGGCTGCGGAAAAAGCAACAACGTCAGCAAATGGAAAAAGTAATATGAATCCACTTCGGCTTGGGGTCAATATTGATCACATTGCAACGCTCAGAAATGCCCGTGGGGGCACACATCCTGATCCTGTTTCTGCAGCACTTCTGGCGCAGTCGGCTGGTGCAGATGGAATTACAGCTCACTTGCGAGAGGATCGCCGCCACATTCGTGATGAAGATATTTATGCGCTGAAACAGGCAATTGCCTTGCCACTGAATTTTGAAATGGCGGCTACAGATGAAATGGTGAATATTGCCTGTGATGTGAAGCCAAACGCAGCATGTCTTGTGCCTGAAAAAAGAGAAGAGCTGACCACTGAAGGCGGATTGGCAGTCGCCCGTCAAAAAGACAGGCTGTCGGGCCAGATCGACAAATTAAAGGCCGCAGGGATAAAGGTCTCGCTATTTGTTGATGCTGATGCTGACGATTTATCTGCTGCCGCACAGATTGGTGCAGATATTGTTGAGCTGCATACTGGCCGATTTTGTGATTTGCCTGCCGGGGCAGAACGTGACACTGAATATGACCGTATTGTCTCTGCAGCCCGCTTTGCCAGCACCTGTGGCCTTGAGGTTCATGCCGGACATGGGCTGTCATTTGAAACTGCTGGACCGATTTCCCGTATCCCTGAAATTGTTGAACTGAATATTGGTCATTTTTTGATGGGCGCGGCTATGTTTACCGGCTTGTCTGACGCCATTACACAGATGCGCCAGATCATGGATGAGGGCAGGGCGGCCATATGATTATCGGCATCGGTCATGATATCTGTGACCAGCGGCGAATATCTCGTCTGTTTGACCGTTTTGGCCAACGTTTTGTCGGGCGTGTTTACACTGCTGACGAACAGGCAGAACTGGCCAGCCGGTCAAATAAGGCTGCCTATTTGGCGGGCCGTTTTGCGGTGAAAGAAGCTGTGTATAAAGCGTTGGCGTCAGCTGATCAAACTGGCATGCAGTGGCAACATGCACAAACTTTATCTACGGCTTCAGGCGCGCCTGCACTGACCTTATCCGGGGCGTGTCTTGCCGGGCTGAAGAATGTATGTCCGACCGGATTTAGCCCTCATCTGCATCTATCTATCAGTGACGAGCCGCCCTATTCTTCTGCCTTTGTGGTTTTTAGTGCGCTTGCCTCTGAACAGGTCCGTCAACTTCCGCCTACTTGATGTCGGCCTGTAACTGTGTTTAAAGCAAACAAGGCCCGCATCGATAGCAAAATAGAGAACGCTCATGTCATCTGAAAAACAGTCATCCTCTTCGGGTATTGTGGATACGCTGAAAACCCTTTTGATTGCTGGTGCTATTGCATTGGGGTTCCGTTCACTGGTTGCTGAACCGTTTAATATCCCGTCAGGGTCAATGATTCCCTCTCTTCTGGTTGGGGATTATTTGTTTGTGACGAAATACAGCTATGGCTATTCACGCTATTCTTTCCCCTTTGGACTGGCCCCAATTGACGGCCGTTTATTTTCTGGTGACAGCCAGCCCCAGCGTGGGCAGGTAGCGGTGTTTCGCCTGCCATCTGACACATCTGTTGATTATATCAAGCGTGTCATCGGTGTACCGGGAGACAGAATTCAGGTCAGACAGGGGGTGTTGCATATAAATGGTCAAGCCGTAGAACGTCGCTTAGTAGGTAATGGCAGGCAGGACCTGTCACGTGGTGGCCAGATCACAACACTCTACCAGGAAACGCTGCCAGGAGGGGGGACTCATCTGATTCAGGAAATCAGCGACCGCCAGACGTTTGATAACACGCCTGAATATCTGGTCCCGCCCGGACACTATTTTATGATGGGGGATAATCGGGATAATTCCCGTGACAGCCGTTCGTCATCTGTGGGGTTTGTGCCCATTGAAAATTTCATTGGCGAAGCACGGTTTCTGTTCTTCAGCCACGACAGCTCTGCATCTGTCTGGGAGCTGTGGAAATGGCCATCTGCGGTCCGTTTTGAGCGGCTTGGGAACACTATTGAATGATCAAGACACCGCTTTCAGAACGCTCTGAAGCCCATCAGGTGGTAAAGGCAGAACAGCTGCTTGGCCACAAATTTACCGATAAGACTATTCTGCGTACAGCATTGACTCATGCCAGCTGGACCGGCTGGACAGAGGATTACGAACGGCTTGAATTTCTGGGCGACCGTGTCCTGGGGCTGGTGCTGACCGACCATCTGTTTAACCGGTTTCCAAAGGCGGATCAGGGCGAGCTGACCAAACGTTATCATCATCTTTCAAATGAGGCTGCGCTGGCCGCGATTTGTCAGGCTTTGAACATAGATGATTTTATCATTTGCGATCCGGCGCAAACAGGGCTGACCATGCGTGCGTCTGTTCAGGCAGATGTGATAGAGGCTGTTATCGCTGCGCTGTATCTGGATGGAGGGCTGGCTGTTGCCCGCCAGTTCATTTTATCTACCTGGACCGTCCCGGAAGAGCTGCCGAATGAGCTGGACAGTAACCCGAAGTCAGAACTTCAGGAATGGGCGGCATCAGCAAAATATGACCGGCCACTTTATCATCTTGTCAGTCAAACAGGCTCAGCGCATGAACCTATGTTCACGATGTCTGTTGAAGTCAGTGGTCTCGGTGTCTCTGCCGGTGAAGGGCGGACCCGCAAACAGGCGGAACGGGAAGCTGCACGACAGTTTTTGTTGCACTATGTTCATAAAAACAAAGGACAGACCTCATTATGATCTCTTCATCACAGACCGGCCAACGTGCCGGCTTTGTAACGCTTATCGGTGCACCGAATGCAGGCAAATCAACGCTGATGAATGCGATGGTTGGCCAAAAAGTCTCTATTGTAACCCCAAAAGTACAGACTACCCGCAGCCGCATCAGGGGTATAGCGATGCAGGATGAGGCACAAATCGTCTTTGTTGACACTCCTGGTATTTTTACACCAAAGCGCCGTTTGGATAGGGCTATGGTGAATGCGGCCTGGCAGGGCGCGGCGGATAATGATGTTTTGCTGCTGCTTCATGACTGTGCGCGCGCGCGTCTGGATGATGAAACCAAAATGATCATCGCCAAACTGGCTGAACAGAGCCAAAATGCAGCTCTGGTGCTGAACAAAATTGACTTGGCCAAGCCAGATCAATATCTGGCGCGTACAGCAGAATTATCTGAACTGTTTGGCTTTGAAAAAGTATTTATGATTTCGGCCCAAACCGGGAATGGGATCGATGATTTGAAATCCTGGCTTGCGGCCCGCATGCCCGCAGGACCATATCTGTTTGACCCAGATGATTTATCCGATTTGCCGGTACGTTTGCTGGCTGCTGAAATCATGCGGGAAAAGCTGTTTTTGAATCTGCATCAGGAATTGCCTTACCAAATGACAGTAGAAACCGAAAGCTGGGTCGAAAGAGAAGATGGCAGTGCAGAAGTGCGTTTGTCAGTCTTTGTGGCCCGTGAGGGCCACCGCGGAATTGTCCTTGGAAAAGGCGGACAGACGATTAAACGTATTGGTCAGGCGGCCCGACGCGAGCTGGAACAGGCTTTAGAACGGCGTGTGCATCTGATCAGCCATGTGAAATACCGGAAAGACTGGATGGACGATAAAGACCGCTACGCGACCTGGGATCTGGATTTCGATGCCTGAATGGACCGACCAGGGGATTATTCTGTCCATTCGTCCTCATGGTGAACGGAATGCTGTAGTCAGCTTACTGACCTTGGATAATGGGCGGCATGCTGGTCTTGTTCATGCCTATGATGCCTCATCAAAGCGTGGCACAGTCCAGATTGGCAATCTGGTACAGGCACATTGGCGGGCCCGGTTAACAGATCAACTGGGGACCTTCCAGCTGGAATTGGCCAAAAACCCGTCAGCTGTGTTTCTGGATGATCCGGTCAAGCTGGCAGGCTTGGCATCCTGTTGTGCTATATTGGAGGTCGGGCTTCCTGAACGGGAAGCAAACCTGTCCATCTGGCAGGCGACCACCGCTTTGATAGAAATTATCAGCCTTGCTGACGACCTTGAAGACTGGCTTGGGTTTTACATCAAATGGGAGATGAACCTGTTGTCACAGTTGGGGTTTGCGCTGAATCTCAGCAGTTGTGCTGTATCTGGACTGACAGAACCCCTGATGTATGTCAGCCCGCGATCCGGGCGGGCTGTTCACAAAGACTATGCAGGCGATTATGCTGACCGTCTGCTGCGCCTGCCTGGTTTTTTGCTCCCTGATGCTGATCTGGAAACCACGCCGCAAGCCGCCCTGACAGATGGGCTTACCTTGACCGGACATTTCATTTCACGCCGTGTCTTCAGCCTGATTCATAAAGACCTGCCACAAGCACGTTTGAGGCTGGCACATTTGGTCTCTAAACGCTATAACATCACATGATATAGAGGCAATTAGAATTGCCTCACACTAGATTTTGTTGGTCTCAGCCATTTCAAGCCTGAAGCTTGTTGGCTTTTGAGAGGGGGCGTTATGTCAGAAGATATTCTGAGCCAGGAACAATCAGCGGAAACCGAATTCTCATCGGCCTTATCTGAGCGCTATCTGGCTTATGCGCTGTCGACCATTACCTCTCGTTCCCTGCCTGATGTTCGGGACGGGCTGAAACCAGTTCACCGGCGGTTGCTGTTTGCCATGCGCCAATTGAAGCTTGACCCGGATCAGGGGTTTAAGAAATCCGCCCGTGTTGTGGGTGATGTTATGGGTAAATTTCACCCGCATGGCGATGCTGCGATTTATGATGCGATGGTCAGATTGGCGCAGGATTTTGCCATGCGCTACCAATTGGTTGATGGGCAGGGGAATTTTGGCAATATCGATGGTGATAATGCTGCCGCCATGCGCTACACCGAAGCCCGTATGACGGATGTGGCCAGACTGTTGCTTGACGGAATAGACGAAGATGCAATTGATTTCCGGCCGACCTATGATGGTGAATCTGAAGAGCCGGTTCTGCTTCCTGCGGGATTTCCGAATTTGTTGGCAAATGGGGCGCAAGGGATTGCAGTGGGGATGGCAACGGCTATTCCGCCTCACAATGTCATTGAACTTGCAGACGCAGCCCTGCATTTGGTGAAATATCCCAACGCTTCGGTTGATACGCTGTTGAATTACGTCAAAGGACCAGACCTGCCAACTGGCGGCGTATTGGTTGAACCTGCTGACCAAATCCGCCAGGCATATACCACCGGAAGAGGGGGCTTTCGGCTTCGTGCCCGTTGGGAGGTTGAAAAGCTAAAAGGGGGCAGCTGGCAGATTGTAGTCAGTGAAATTCCATATCAAATTCAAAAATCACGCCTGATTGAGAAGATGGCAGAAATGCTGCAGGCGCGTAAATTGCCTGTCCTGGCCGATATTCGCGATGAATCAGCAGAAGATATTCGCATTGTTCTGGAGCCCAAATCACGCCGGCTTGATCCTGAGGCGGTGATGGAAAGCCTGTTTAAATTAACAGAGCTGGAAAGCCGGATTTCGCTCAATCTGAATGTTCTGGACAGCACTGGACGGCCCTCTGTTTTGTCGTTGAAAGATGCGTTGAAAGAATGGCTTGCCCATCGGCGTGAGGTATTGGTGCGGCGCAGCCGTCATCGTCTGGCAAAAATTCAGCGCCGTCTGGAAATCCTTGACGGCTACCTGATTGTGTTCTTGAATCTGGATGAAGTGATTGCAATCATCCGGGAATCTGATCACCCGCGTGACGAGCTGATGTCCAGATTCAGCCTGACAGAGATTCAGGCAAACGCAATATTGGATATGCGGTTGCGCTCGCTTCGCCGTCTGGAGGAAGATGGGCTGCGGGCAGAACGAGATGCGTTACGCTCAGAACAGGACAGTCTGAACAAATTATTGGGTGACGAGGCCCAGCAATGGCAGACCGTATCTGGTCAGATTAAACAAATGCGCGGTGATTTTGTAAAAACAGATCGGCGCCGAACCACGCTAGCTGACGCCCCGACAGTTGATTTTGATGTCACTGAAATGCTGATTGAAAAAGAGCCAATTACGGTTATCTGCTCTGAAAAAGGTTGGGTCAGAGCCATGAAAGGTCATCTTGACCTGAAATCAGAATTTAAATTTAAGGACGGGGATGGTCCGTGCTTTTGTCTGCATGCAGAAACGACAGATAAGCTGCTGATTTTTGCCGAAAATGGACGCTTTTACACACTTGGCTGCGATAAATTGCCAAAAGGGCGTGGCTTTGGAGAGCCGCTCAGCCTGATGCTTGATATCCCCGCAGAAGTGGCATTGGTGAATATTCTGAAAGCCGTGAGTGGCAAGCTTGTGGTGGCATCAGATAAAGGTCATGGTGTGGTAGTGGATATGGACAGCGCGATGGCCCAGACCCGCGGCGGCAAACAGGTTCTGAACCTGCCATCAGGTGCGCGCGCGGTCGTCTGTTGTCCTGCGGATGGGGACCATGTCGCCGTCGTTGGCCAGAACAGACGTTTATTGGTTTTTCCCCTTAATGAACTTCCGGAAATGACCAGAGGTAAGGGTGTTATCCTGCAGCGTTATAAAGATGGTCTGCTGGCTGATGTGAAGGTCTTCCGCCTTGCTGACGGGTTATCCTGGCAGATGGGAGAGCGGACCCGCACCGAGACAGATCTGCTGGCCTGGCAGGGACGGCGCGGCAGTGCAGGACGTTTGCCGCCAACAGGGTTTCCGCGGCCCGCCCGCTTCACCTGATAAATGCGCTGGCTTTACTGATCCCGCCAGACCCCGTCGATGAACATTTGATAGGGTTTGAAGCGGGCCTTATAAGACATTTTTCGGCTTTGTTCGATATAATAGCCCAGATAAACATAAGGCAGCCCGATATCTTTACAGCGGTCAATCAAATCGACAATCATAAAACTGCCTAATGACCGTTTGGTCTGGTCTGGTTGAAAAAAGCTGTAAACGGCGCTCAGCCCGTCTCGTTGTTTGTCGATAAGAATACAGCCCATCAACCGGTCATCTTGATCTCTGTATTCAGTCAGCCTTGTGTCTATCGGGCTGTTCAGGATCATGGCAGAGAATTCTTCAAAGCTCATACTGGCCATTTGGCCGTCCTCATGACGAAACCCCAGATAACGCTGAAACATATCATAATGGTCGAGGGTAAGCTGGCCATGCGAGTCAAACCGGTGCAAATCTTTGTTTGCGGCTCTTATGCGGGCAATATTACGTGACCCGGCAAATTCGTCTGCTTTTACGCGGATTGGCAGACAGGCGTTACAACCAGGGCAGGCGGGCTTATAGACCCAATTCTCAACGCGTCTGAATCCCGTTTCCGCTAAGCGGTCATGACTGTCTGGATAGTCGGATATATCAGTTGCCAGCCGTTGCTCTGTCTGATCAGGCAAATAGGCACATTTCTGGCTGCGGGTGACGCGTAAACGTAACGGTAACTTTGAAAATATTGTTTTTGCCTGATCCATCTTCACACTGTCAGATAAATTTACCGTAATGACAAGTTTTTAACGCCTGCCTTTTCATGGGGTGGGGTAAGCAGACCTTATGAGGATTGCTCATCAATAACAGCTACGCTGAAGTTGCGTTCTGTTAATGCTGCGATGATTTCCTGGACATGGGCAGTGCCTCTGGTATCCACAACCGCGTCAATTTTAGCCAGCTTTGCGGGCACGTCATAGAACATTCGCTGATGGTAAATCTCAACGATATTGCCGCCACATCCGCCAATAGCTGTCGAAATTGAGGCCAGCATGCCTGGCTCATCTGAAATATCAATACGCAATCTGACCAAACGTCCGTCTGACATCATGTTTCTGTTCAATATTGTGCCCAGCAAGCGCATATCAATATTGCCGCCACAAATCACAATGCCGACTTTCTTTCCTGCAAATCTGCTCTGATTGGCATATAGGGCGGCAATGCCTGCTGCCCCGGCTCCTTCAGCGATGATGCGCTGTTGCTCTGCCAAGCTGCCTACGGCCCATTCCAGCTGCTGTTCAGTGACCAGCAAAATATCATCCACATGGGCTTTTGCCAGCGGAATTGTCAATTCGCCGGGAACTTTCACTGCGATCCCTTCTGCGATGGTTTCTCCCCCCACAGATGGGCGTTGTCCAGCCAGGGTCTGCGACATAGAGGCATAGAGTTCAGCCTCCACCCCGATAATCTCAATATCTGGCCGTAAATGCTTGGCCACTACCGAAATGCCGCCGATTAATCCGCCGCCGCCAATGGGAACAATCAGACAGTCAAGCTCAGGCACAGCCTGCAGAATTTCTAGGCCAACTGTACCCTGACCGCGGATAACGTGAAAATCATTATAAGGATGGATAAGGGTGTATCCATGTTGTTCTTGAAGCGTGGCAACGGTTTGTTCACATTCATTCAGATTACGGCCTTCCAGAACAATTTCCGCACCATAAGCCCGTGTTCTTTCCACTTTGGCAAAAGGGGTTTGTTGTGGCATTACGATAGTGGCGTGAATACCTAAATTCTGGGCGTGGAACGCAACAGCCTGAGCATGATTGCCAGCAGACATTGTGATCACACCTTTTTTGCGTTGGTCTTCATTCAGCGCCACCATTGCTAAATAAGCCCCGCGCGCTTTGAATGAGGATGTATATTGCAGCTGCTCATGCTTCAGATGCACCTCACAGCCCAATAAACGGGACAGGGCTGGGGCGGGAAGCGTGGGGGTAGCGATAATCTGGCCGGACAATTCGTCTGCGGCGGCACGAATATCATCTGCTGAGGGGCCGGTCATATCAGTCTCCTTCGCGGTATATCATTGCTGAAAGACTAACGCGATCAAAGCCCTCTCTTATCCGAAAATCCGACCAGTTTTTGCTCAGAACAGAAGCTTCAGTCAGCTTATTTATGGCTTATCCGTTCAGCGACATAAGGGGCGAAGTAGGTCAAAATGCCACTTGCTCCGGCACGTTTGAAGGCAGTCAGGCTTTCAAAGATAACAGCCTCTTCATCCAGCCATCCGGCATCTATGGCGGCTTGCATCATCGCATATTCACCAGAGACCTGATAGGCAAAACAAGGGACAGAAAATTCATCACTGACGCGTCTGATAATATCCAGATAGGGCAGGCCGGGTTTGACCATGACCATATCGGCCCCTTCCTGTATATCCAGCGACACTTCCCGCAAGGCTTCGTCTGAATTGGCAGGATTCATCTGATAGGTCTTTTTGCCGTCCCCGCCCAGCTTGCGTCCGGCGCCGACAGCGTCTCTGAATGGGCCATAAAATGCAGATGCATATTTGGCTGCATAAGACAGGATCAGCATATCATTATGACCATCTGCTTCCAGCATAGACCGGATTGCGCCGATGCGGCCATCCATCATATCTGAAGGGGCAAGGATGTCACAGCCTGCTTCAGCCAAAAGCCTGGCTTGTTCGACCAGCATCTCAACTGTTTTATCATTTGCCACTTTGCCGCTGTCATCAAGCACACCGTCATGGCCATGATCTGTATAGGGGTCAAGTGCCACATCACAGATAAGGCCCAATTCTGGACAAGCAGATTTCACCGCCCGAACAGCCTGACAGACCAGATTATCTGGATTCAGGGCTTCACGTCCGTCCGCATCTTTTAACCTGTCAGGGGTTTTCGGGAACAGTGCAACCGCTGGTATACCCAACTGAACGGCCAGTTTTGCTTGCTCGATAATCTGGTCAACTGAATGACGCTCTACCTTCGGCATGCTGGGGATGTTGTCTCTGACCGCCTCTCCCTCGCAAATAAATAAAGGCCAGATCAGATCAGATGTATGCAGCTGGTGTTCTTGGACCATGTCACGGATGAAGGGGGCCTGTCTCAGCCGTCTCATACGCAGGTTAGGATATGTTGATTCTGTCATCTATCTGATCTCATTAGACGGGATGTAGGGCGGTCTTGGGCAAGCCGGTGGATGTCATATCTCAGCTGTATCACAATTTTTCAGCAGAATACATATACAGCTCTGATAAACCAGCAGAAGATGCCCGTACCTGCCCTTGAAGAATACTTGCATACATAGCCCGATTCCTCGTACAGTGTAGCGGTTTTTACCAGCAGATAACGTCCTGATATACAGGGGCTCTGCTTTGCCTGTTAACTATGCTGTTTTTTGTTTTGGAGCTTAAGGTTTATGCGTCTGACCCAGTATTTTCTGCCCATGTTAAAAGAAAACCCGAAAGAGGCGCAAATTGTCTCCCACCGTTTGATGTTGAGAGCGGGGATGATCCAACAATCAAGTGCGGGCATTTATTCCTGGCTCCCCTTTGGTCTAAGGGTGCTTAACAAAATAGAGCAGATTGTGCGTGAAGAACAAAATGCGGCTGGGGCGCATGAAATTAAAATGCCGACAATTCAGCCAGCTGAGTTGTGGCAGGAATCAGGCCGCTATGATGATTACGGTCTGGAAATGCTGCGGATCAATGACAGACATGATCGGGATATGCTTTATGGTCCGACCAATGAAGAGCAGGTAACCGATATTTGTCGAACGCATCTGAAAAGCTACAAATCTCTGCCGCTGAATCTATATCACATCCAGTGGAAGTTCCGGGATGAGGTGCGTCCGCGTTTTGGGGTGATGCGGGGGCGTGAATTTCTGATGAAAGACGCCTATTCCTTCGATCTGACGAAAGAAGATGCACGCCAGGCCTATAACAGGATGTTTGTATCCTACCTGAAAACCTTTGCCCGGCTGGGGCTGACGGCCATCCCTATGGAAGCTGATACCGGACCTATTGGCGGTGACCTGAGCCACGAATTTATTATTCTGGCGGATACCGGGGAAAGTGGCGTCTTTTTTCATAAAGATTGGGAACAAACCAATCTGGTAGCAGAGATCAATTATGGTGATGATCTGCAGCCCGTGGTTGACCGGTTTACATCACTTTATGCCAAGACAGATGAAACCCATGACCCGAAAAGCTGTCCTGTGGCTGAAGGGGATCTGTTGACACGGCGGGGCATTGAGGTTGGCCATATTTTTTATTTTGGCACGAAATACTCTGCGAAAATGGGGGCAGCTGTCTCTGGTCCTGATGGCGCAATGACAGAACTCCATATGGGCTCATATGGCATTGGCGTGTCTCGTTTGGTGGGGGCAATTATTGAAGCCAGCCACGATGATAAGGGCATTATCTGGCCAGCCAGTATCAGCCCGTTTGATGCCGGGATTGTCAATCTGAAGCCAGGTCATGAAAGCACTGATAATGTCACTGAGGCCATCTATGCGAAATGTCGTGAAGCTGGTTTTGATGTGCTTCTTGATGACAGCTCAGATTCAGCTGGTGCAAAATTAGCGTCAATGGATTTGATTGGTCTGCCATGGCAGATTGTGGCTGGTCCCCGATCTGTTGATCGCGGCGTGGTCGAACTGAAAAACAGAAAGACAGGCCAGACAGAAGAGGTTGGGGTGGATGAGGCCCCGGCCCGTCTGATCGCCGCCTTATCTGGCTGAAAGGTCCGTTAATGGGCAGGAACATGAAAAACCAAAATGGCGGGGGGCGCTATGATCATCAGGCCTGTTGAACGGTTTCTGGCGTTCCGTTATCTGCGTGCAAGGCGGGCTGAGGGGTTCATTTCTGTTATTGCCTGGTTTTCCTTTCTGGGCATAACCCTTGGCGTGGCGACCTTGATCATCGTGATGAGCGTGATGAACGGGTTTCGCGCAGAACTGATTGACCGGATTTTGGGCCTGAACGGGCATATCGGCGTGTTCACCTCAGACGGACGTCCTTTGGAAGAGTATGAGAAAGTCTCGTTTCGTTTGTCTGAAATTCCGACAATCGTTGCCGCGACCCCTCAGGTGCAAGGCCAGGTTATGGTCACGTCTCCGCGGAATGCGCTTGGTGGTGTGGTGCGTGGAGTGATTTGGTCTGATTTGGCCGCACGGAAGCCGCTTTGGGACAGCCTGTCTCAACAAGCCATATCAGCATTCCGGGACGAGGGCGGGCTCTTAATCGGCGAGACCATGGCGTTTCGTCTTGGGGTAAAGCCAGGTGATAAAATCAGCCTGCTTTCTGCCAAGGGACGCACGACTGCCTTTGGCTCTGTGCCGACGCGTCGGTCCTATGTGGTTGCGGGTTTGTTTAAAGTGGGGATGCATGAATATGACAGCAGCTTTATTTTCATGCCCTTATCTTCAGCTCAATCCTTTTTTGCTCTGCCTGATGCGGTAACAGGGATCGAACTCTATTCCAGCAGCCCTTTGCAGATCGATCGTGTTTCAGCCGCTGTCCGGGCCCAGCTTGGCCAGTCTTACCGCCTGTTCGACTGGCAGGAAAAAAACCGCACCTTCATAAATGCGCTTCAGGTCGAACGGAATGTGATGTTTTTAATTTTGACGCTGATTATTTTGGTCGCCGCGTTCAATATCGTCTCATCTATGATCATGCTGGTCAGGTCAAAAAATGCAGATATTGCGGTGCTGCGGTCAATGGGTGCCAGCTCGGCATCTGTGATGCGGATTTTTCTTGTTACTGGCGCCAGTATCGGCAGCATAGGCACTTTGTTCGGGACTGTCCTTGGTCTGCTAGTTTGCTGGAACATCGACAGTATTAAACAGTTTGTGGAACGGCTTGCAGATACCACCTTATTCCCGGCTGAAATTTACTATCTTTCGAAATTGCCGGCGGTAGTGGATATCTCAGAGATCATCTCTGTGGTGGCGATGGCTCTGGTCCTCAGCTTTGTGGCCAGCCTTTATCCGGCTTGGCGCGCTGCCAGCATTTCCCCGGCCGAGGTGTTGCGTTATGAATGAGGCTAATCCGATTCTGAAACTTGCCTCTGTCAGCCATGGTTATGTTCAGGCCAGCCGGCGGATTGATGTGTTGACAGATGTGAATCTGGAACTGAAAGCAGGTCGGATCACGGCTCTTGTTGGTCCATCTGGTGCGGGTAAGACCACTTTGCTGAATCTGGCCGGACTTCTTGAACAGCCAGGCTCAGGCCAGATTTGGGTTGCGGGCACAAATGCCAGCAACCTGTCAGAACGTAAACGTACGCAGCTGCGCAGACGTCACATTGGAATGGTGTTTCAGTTTCACCGCCTGTTTCCCGAATTCAGTGCAACCGAAAACATTATGATTCCACAGATGTTGAATGGCTTGTCCAGGGCTGAAGCAGAAAAACGTGCCCAGCTGCTTCTTAGTATGGTTGGGTTATCTGAACGGGCTGCTCATCGTCCTGGCCTGCTTTCTGGCGGCGAACAGCAGCGCGTGGCAATTGCCCGTGCTGTGGCGAATGCCCCGGATATTTTGCTTGCTGATGAGCCAACAGGAAATCTTGATCCTGAAACTGGCGAGGTCGTTTTTCAAGCTCTCCAGAAAATCATTCACGGCACACAAACGGCTGCGCTTATTGTTACCCATAATCAAAAGCTGGCCACTATGATGGATGAAGTGCTTGAACTTGAAAGCGGTCAGATTGTGCGAAAGATACGGTCATGAACGAGCTGAGCCCCATAGCCTCACCTGCTGACAATGAGCGAACAGGTGGATGTGCGGGCTTTGTGCATTTGCGGGTGCATTCGGCTTATTCTTTGTCTGAAAGTACTTTGCGTCTGAACACTCTGGCTGAACTTGCGGCGGCTGATCATCAGCCAGCTGTGGCCATCACCGACAGCTTTAATCTGTTTGGCGCGTTTGAATTTTCCCAGAAAATGATGAAGGCCGGTGTTCAGCCGATAATTGGCGCAGTGGTCACTTTGCGGGATGCTGAAGGCACAGGCGAGGTGGTTCTGCTGGCTCAAACTGAGATGGGTTATGTTCATCTCAGCGATATGGTTTCCCAGGCCTTGCTGGCAACAGACCCTGCCCAGAAACCAGAGATTTCAACAGACTTGCTGGCTGAAAAACAGGCTGGCTTGCTGTTATTATCCGGTGGGTATCGGCACGGGTTTTTGGGCGGGCCAGCCGCTCAGGGCCAGCAGAAAACAGCCTCAAGGCGGGCCGAGTGGCTGACATCTGTGTTTGGCAACCGGGCATTTGTCGAACTTCAGCGTCACGGCCACCCCGAAGAAGCGGCAGCTGAGCAGATGTTATTAGATTTGGCTGATGAGACTGGTCTGCCGCTGGTCGCGACAAATGACTGTCATTTTGAAAATGAACAGATGCATGTTCCGCAACGCGTGTTGCAATGTATTGCAAATTCTGACCGTTTGGCCAGCATGGCGGAAACAGGCATAACGCCCCAGCATTATTATAAAACTGCCGAACAGATGACACAGGTATTTGCCGATCTGCCTGAAGCAGTCCAGAATACCGTTCTGATTGCAAAACGCTGCTCTTTTGTTGTTGGCCAGCGTCAGCCCATTCTGCCGTCAACTGAGGCTGAGGACGAAAATACACAGCTGAGGCGGCTGGCTGAAGCAGGGTTGCGGGATCGGCTTGATACTCTGAAAATCTTGCCGAACAGTTATTTTGACGGCAGTCCTGAGCAAGAAAAAATCTATACAGACAGGCTGACCACAGAGCTGGACATCATCATCAATATGGGATTTCCGGGATATTTTCTGATCGTGTCTGATTTTATTCGGTGGGCGAAGCAGGAAAATATTCCTGTCGGTCCCGGGCGCGGGTCAGGGGCAGGTTCGGTCGTCGCCTGGGCTTTGCTGATCACTGATCTTGATCCTATTCGCTGGGGCTTGTTGTTTGAACGGTTTTTGAATCCTGAACGGGTTTCTATGCCTGACTTCGATATCGATTTCTGTCAGGAACGGCGCGAAGAAGTGATCCGCTATGTACAGCAAAAATACGGCAGTGACCGGGTCGCCCAGATCATTACCTTCGGTACATTGCAGGCGCGCGCTGCCTTGCGTGATGTGGGACGTGTATTGGATATGCCTTATGGCCAGGTTGACCGGATTGCCAAGCTGGTGCCTAATAATCCGGCAAAACCAACCACAATTCAGCAGGCGCTGGCCTCAGAAGATGAACTGCGCGCGTTGCATGATACAGAAGAACAGGTCGCACATCTCATCTCAACAGCGATTAAGCTTGAAGGGCTGTACCGTCATGCCTCAACTCATGCGGCAGGCTTGGTAATCGCTGACCGGTATCTGCCAGAACTTGTGCCTGTCTATCGTGACCCCCGCTCTGATATGCCCGTAACACAATTTAATATGAAGGCTGTGGAACAGGTCGGGCTGGTTAAATTTGACTTTCTGGGGCTGAAAACCCTCACTGTGATTGACAAGGCAGTGGCCTTAATCAAACAGCGTGGGATTGATCTGGATATTAACAGCATTCCTCTGGATGACGCTAAAACCTTCCAGATGCTCACAAATGGCGACACCGTCGGTGTGTTCCAGCTGGAATCAAGCGGTATGCGTGATGTATTGCGCGGCCTGAAGCCTGACCGATTTGAAGATATCATCGCTGTGGTCGCTTTATATCGCCCCGGGCCGATGGAAAATATCCCGACCTATATCAGCCGCAAACATGGCCGCGAAGATGTGGTCTATATGCATGACCTGCTGGAACCTATTCTGTCAGAGACCTATGGGATTATGATTTATCAGGAACAGGTCCAGCAGGCGGCACGTGATTTGGCGGGCTACACATTGGGCGGTGCTGACTTGCTTCGTCGTGCGATGGGTAAAAAAATCAAAGAAGAAATGGACCAGCAACGGGACATTTTTGTGAAAGGCTCAGGACAGAATGGTATTGATGCTCAGCTGGCCTCTGACATTTTTGACCAGATTGCTTCATTTGCGGGATATGGGTTCAATAAATCGCATGCTGCTGCTTATGCACTTGTCTGTTATCAGACCGCTTGGCTGAAAGCCAATTTCCCGGTTGAATTCATGGCCGCATCTATGACCCTTGATTACGGGAATACTGATAAATTGGCGGTTTTCCGGCAAGATTGCCGCCATCAACAGATTGATGTTCTGCCGCCGGATATAAACCAGTCCAGCCCGGCCTTTACCGTTGAAAAGGGTGCGGAGGACAAACTGTCCCTGCGTTATGCCCTTGGGGCGGTGCGGAATGTTGGCGCGGACGCAATGGATAAGCTGACAAGAGAACGTGTCCAGAACGGGCCGTTTACCTCGCTTGTCGATTTGGCCAAACGCATGCCCCGTGATGCGTGTAATAAGCGTCAGCTGGAAAATCTGGTTAAGGCAGGGGCGTTGGATTCTGTTAATCATAACCGGCGTCAGACATTTGAAGCAATTGAACAGCTTTTGTCTCAGGCAGAGTTTTTTCGCCGTGAAGCTGAATCTGACCAAAACAGTCTGTTTGGCAGCGATGCGCCTGATGCTGTGCCTGCATTTCGGTTTGTGGACGGGGCAGACTGGACACAGACAGACAAGCTGAGGCAAGAATTTGAGGCTTTGGGCCTTTATCTGTCATCACATCCGATGGATGAATATGAAGCGCATCTCGACAGGTTGTCTATTGTCCGCTCGGATCGGCTGGAAGAGGCTATGAAGGGCCAGGCCACAGCACGCTTGCGCCTTGCAGGCCAGATTTCCTCAGTTCAGGAGCGTGTATCAGGTAAAGGAAACCGCTTTGCATTTGTACAGCTGACAGATAAAGCCGGCCTCTTTGAAGTGACATTGTTTTCGGAGGCCTTGCAGCAACATCGTGACGTGCTCAAAAGCGAGGCAGCATTGTTGGTTACAGCAGATGCGCGGGTTGAAAATGATACTATCAGGTTGCTCGGCGTGCGTCTGCAGCCTTTGGAAGAGGTCATTGCCCAACAGCATACCGGGTTGGGGCTCTGGATTGAAGATGCGCGGTGTTTAGAGGACATCAAAGCAGTGTTGCGCGAGGACGGTGGAGGGCACGCACCTTTGAAATTCTTTGTCGAGACGGGTGCTGAGCTTGTTGAAATTTCTCTGGCTTACAAATTCCGGCTCAGCGGTGCGCTGCGTGAAAAATTAAAATCTATCAGGGGGATCAGCCGGATAAAGGATATCTGACCGCCGCTGCGACCTTATCTCACCACATATGTCTAAGCTTGCTTTTTTCCGCTCAACAGGCTATAAGCACGCCATCGTCACACATGAGAGCGGCCTGAACAGCAAATTCTGTCCAGACCATCCGGTGAGAGATTATCTCTTTATCAACTCTCATGGAGGTTCAACCGGAAAAGGAGTTAACACATGGCTGCGCCTACTTTTACTATGCGCCAACTGCTCGAAGCAGGGGTTCATTTCGGACATCACACCAGACGCTGGAACCCAAAAATGGAACCGTTCATTTTTGGTGAGCGTAATGGTATCCACATTCTTGACTTGCAACAGACCGTGCCGCTTCTGGGTCGGGCACTGACAGCGATGCGTGATACCGCAGCAAAAGGTGGCCGGATTTTGTTCGTCGGAACCAAGCGGGCTGCGTCTGACAAGATTGCTGAAACAGCCAAGGCGTGTGGTCAGTATTATGTGAACCACAGATGGCTTGGCGGCATGCTGACCAACTGGGCAACAGTTTCTCAGTCGATCAAGCGTCTGCGTGACCTGGAAGCGCGCCTGTCCAGTGATGAGGTTAACCAGCTGGGTAAGAAAGAAATTCTGCAGCTGACCCGCGAGCGGGACAAGCTGGAGCTGACACTTGGCGGAATCAAGGAAATGGGCGGTCTGCCAGACATGCTGTTCATTCTGGATACCAATAAAGAAGATATCGCCGTATTGGAAGCGAACAAGCTGAACATTCCTGTGGTTGCTGTAATTGACAGTAATGCCAGCCCGGCTGGTGTTGATTTTCCAATCCCGGGCAATGATGATGCGATGCGGGCAATCACATTATATTGTGAATTGGCTCAGGCGACTGTGCTGGACGGGTTGCAGGCTGAAATGATGGCCAGTGGTTCTGATGTTGGCGCCGCTGAGGTTGCACCGCAGGAGCCAGCTGTTGCCGAAGCCGCAGCTGAGGCTGAGCAAGCTTCAGAAGCTGCTGCTGAAGCAACTGAACAGGCATCAGCTTAAATTGCAGATTGTCTCTGAAGGGACGCTTTCGCCTGAAGGGTGAATTGTTTTGAGACCGGCCACATCTGATGAAGTGGCCCTCTCTGTTTGTCTTCTGGATTGATAAGGAAATGAAGAAAATGAGCGTAACTGCTGCACAAGTTAAAGAACTTCGCGAAAAGTCCGGCGCTGGCATGATGGATTGCAAAAAAGCGCTGAACGAAACAAACGGCGATATGGATGCCGCGGTTGATTGGCTGCGCACCAAAGGGCTCGCCGCGGCGGCTAAGAAATCTGGTCGTGTGGCCTCTGAAGGTCTGGTTGCTGCCAGCGTTTCAGGCACAACAGGTGCTCTGGTCGAGCTGAATTCTGAAACAGACTTTGTCTCACGTAACGATGAATTCCAAGGCTTTGCAAAGACGTTGTCAGAGCTGGCCCTCGGGGTTAATGACCTGGACGCGCTCAAAGCAGCTGACTTCCCGGGCACAGGTCGTACGGTTGAAGAAGAGCTGACCCAGAAGATCGCCACCATTGGCGAGAATATGACCTTGCGCCGGATGCAGAAAGTCTCTGTTGATACCGGTCTTGTGGTGCCTTACATGCACAATGCCGTGGCGGACGGTTTGGGCCGTATTGGTGTTTTGGTTGGCCTGAACTCATCTGCAGATGAAGCCGCGCTGACAGCTCTTGGCAAGCAGCTTGCCATGCATATCGCCGCAACATCTCCGGCGTCTTTGTCAGTGGATGACCTGGACCCTGCCATGGTGCAGCGTGAGCGTGATGTGCTGATTGAACAAGCCAAAGCTTCAGGCAAGCCTCAGGAAATTGCTGAAAAGATGGTTGAGGGCCGGATGCGCAAATATTATGAAGAAGTTGTTCTTCTTGAACAGACCTTTGTGATTGACGGCGAAAGCAAGGTTAAAGCGGTTATTGACCAGGCAGCAAAAGATGCCGGTGCAGATATCGCCATGTCTGGTTTCGGCCAGTTCAGCCTTGGTGAAGGCGTTGAAAAAGAAGAGACAGATTTTGCTGCTGAAGTTGCCGCTCAGCTCGGCGGCTAACACCGTCTGTTTTCGGTAGCAAACAAAATTGCCCTCAAGCCGCTATCGGTTTGGGGGCAAATTCTTTGTGCAGACCTTTTCTAGTGACAGCTTTAATGTCATGATAATCAAAACCGGCTATACAGGCCCGGTCACCCATTTGTCAGGAACAGACCCGAAATGTCCAGCTTCAATTATAAACGCGTCTTGCTGAAAATATCCGGTGAATCTCTGATGGGCAAACAAGCCTATGGGATCGATACAGATATGGTGTCGCGTGTTGCAGATGAAATCAAAGCTGTTGTTGACCAAGGTATGCAGGTCTGTCTTGTGATTGGCGGCGGTAATATCTTCCGCGGCGTTTCTGGCGCAGCAGCAGGAATGGAGCGGGCCACAGGTGATTATATGGGCATGCTGGCAACGGTCATGAACGCGCTGGCAATGCAAAGCGCGCTCGAACAGAAAGACGTTCCTGTCAGGGTGATGTCTGCTCTGCCGATAAGTGCTGTATGTGAGCCCTATATCCGCCGCCGGGCGATGCGGCACATGGAAAAGGGCCGAATCGTTATCTTTGCTGCGGGTACAGGAAATCCGTTTTTCACCACTGACACAGCAGCGGCGCTCAGGGCGTCAGAAATGAATTGTGATGCATTGTTGAAAGGCACACGTGTTGACGGTGTATATGATTCTGATCCGGAAAAGGACCAGAATGCACGTCGCTTTGACGCCCTCAGCTATATGGATGTTCTGTCTCGTGACCTGAAGGTTATGGATGCATCTGCAATTTCTCTCTCGCGTGAGAACCATATTCCTATATTGGTTTTCTCCATCTCTGATCCTGGCGGTTTTCAGCGTGTTTTACAGCATGATGGTGCATTTACCCTTGTCAATGAAGCGGGTAGTCGGTAGTAGGTCAGGCGGGGGATTATGCACCCTGCACCGAATCATACATAAAAGAGGACCCTATGGTTGATATGAATGATGTAAGCCGCAGAATGGACGCTTCTGTATCCAGTCTGTCGAACGATTTTTCGGGTCTGCGGGCGGGCAGAGCTTCAACGGCTATGCTTGATCCGGTTTCTGTTGATGCCTATGGCTCCAAGATGCCGCTTAATCAGGTCAGTAATATTTCAGTACCTGAATCGCGGTTGCTTACCGTTACTGTCTGGGATGCAGGCCTGACCGAACTGGTGGAAAAAGCAATCCGTGAATCTGGCTTGGGCCTGAACCCGCAAACAGAAGGGAATGTGATCCGCGTCCCGGTTCCGGACCTCAGCGAGGAGCGGCGTAAAGAGATGGTCAAAGTTGCCGGAAAATATGCAGAAGCTGGCCGTGTTGCGATCAGAAATATCCGCCGTGATGCTATTGAGGCTGTCCGCAAGGCCGAAAAGGAAGGTGGTATGTCAGAAGATGAGCGTCATGGATTGGAAAATGATGTTCAGAAGCTGACTGACAGCCATATTGCAAATATCGATGATATGCTGGCCCAAAAGGAAAAAGATATACTCAGCGTATAAGGTTAAGGTCATGGCGTTAACGCATCTCGCAATCATTATGGATGGCAACAGGCGTTGGGCGCGCCAACATACCCTGCGTGCGCTTGCTGGCCATGATAAAGGCGCACAAAATCTGAAAGATATTGCGCGGGCGGTTGCTGAACATGGTGTGACTTATCTGACTGTATTTGCTTTTTCCTCAGAAAACTGGAAACGCTCACAAGCAGAGGTTTCAGGCTTGATAAGCCTGATGCGGGGATTCCTGCAGAATGATGTCCAGCAACTGATCGATGATAATATTCGTTTATTGATTATCGGTGACAGAAGTGCCTTTGATGATGATTTACAGGCGCTGTTCGCTGCGGCAGAACAAAAAACCAGCAGCTGTACGCGCCTAACCCTTACCATTGCCTTGAATTACGGAGGGCGTCAGGATATTCTGAATGCGGCTCAGGCTGTTCTGCAGGACCAACATGCAGGCGTCACACTTGAACAGCATGATTTTGAGATGAAGCTCAATACGCGACAGCTTCCGGATGTTGACCTTTTGGTGCGTACCGGAGGCGAGCGGCGCCTGTCTAATTTCCTGCTTTGGGAAATGAGCTATGCTGAACTGTATTTCACAGATGTGTTATGGCCAGATTTTACAACCCAAGATTTGTCATCTGCGATTAAGGATTATTACAGCAGAGACAGACGATATGGCGGTGACCCAGTACCTATTGCTGGTGATGTAGAAGCCGGCAAACGAGCCTGATATGTCGTCCTCTGGGGATTTGCGGGCACGTCTGGTCGGTTCGATTTATTTTATTCCTTTGCTGGTGATGATCATCCTTGGTCATCCTTTTTCTGTGATCGCTGGTTGGATGGCGATAGGCTGGGCGGCCTATGAAGCGGTCTCCATTCTGACAGCGGGCAAATCAGGTTGGCCCCAGCGGCTATTCTGGTTGGCGATTCTGCTGCCTTTTGGGATTGTGTTTTTGCCTGTACCCCCTGCCTTTATGGTCGCTGTCGGGGGCGGGCTGTGGACAGCAGCCTTGTTGCTGAATAACAGGCGTGAGCCCGGCTTTGTTAGTCTTATGGTGTGCGCCAGTGCCAGCTTAGGTGTGCTGCTGGCAAAGGAAAATGGTCATCTTGTCCTGATTTGTCTTTCTGCGGTGGTTTCTGCTGGTGACGTCGGGGCTTACGTGTCAGGCCGGCTTTTGGGTGGGCCAAAATTAGCACCTCAAATCAGCCCCTCCAAAACATGGTCAGGGGCAATTGGTGGTCTGGGATCATCTTTTGCAGTGGTGGCTGGTCTGGCTGTATGGCTTGGCACGGATGTTTCTGCGTTCTCGGGCTGGGGCTTTGCGGTTTTGGTTTGCGTGCTGGCACAATCCGGTGATTTATTTGAATCAGGATTGAAACGTCGACTGGGGATCAAAGATAGCGGATCCTTGGTTCCCGGGCATGGCGGCGCGTTGGACAGGTTTGATGGATATATGGCTGTATTGCCTGTAGTAATAGTGGCTGACATGCTTCACTACACGCCCTTCTGGCTTCGGGTAACGGGGCAATAGCGAGTGGATAAAGGGGCAGGGATGACACAAACACGCTCACTCACCATATTTGGGGCTACCGGGTCGGTTGGTGAAAGCACCCTAAACCTTGTTCGTGAATGCACGGGGCGGTTCGGGATAAAAGGGCTGACCGCACACAGTAATTATCAGAAGCTCAGCCAACTGGCTCTGGAATTCAGACCGGACTGTGTGGTCATCGCTGACGATGCCTATTACCGGCCACTGGCAGACAGCTTGTCCGGAACCGGCATTGACGTTCGTGCAGGCCATCAAGCGCTGATTGAGCTGGCAGGCGAGCCCGTGGATTGTGTGATTGGGGCAATTGTGGGTATAGCGGGGCTGGCGCCTGTTTATGCTGCGGTTCAGGCAGGTCAGCAGATCGCGCTTGCCAATAAAGAAACGCTTGTGGCCGCCGGTCACATTATCATGCCTTTGGTAAAAGAGGCCGGGGCCACTCTGCTCCCTATTGATTCTGAACATAGCGCGATTTTTCAATGTTTAAAAAACGAGTCGTCAGCAGCAATACAGGACACCACTTTAACGGCATCTGGAGGGCCCTTTCGGCAGTTGACGCGTCAGCAAATGGGGCAGGTAAGCCGGGCGCAGGCCTTGGCGCATCCAAACTGGTCAATGGGCCCGAAAGTCACCATTGACAGTGCCACATTGATGAATAAAGGGCTGGAATTGATTGAGGCCAAATGGCTGTTTGGGTTGGCGCCAGACGATATCAAAGCTGTCATCCATCCGCAATCTGTGGTGCATGGCTTGGTGAATTTCAAAGATGGCAGTTGTCTTGCCCATCTGGGGGCAGCAGATATGCGGATTCCGATATCCTATGCTTTGGATTATCCTCACCGTCTGTCATGGCAGGCAGAAAGGCTTGACCTTATCCAGCTGGCGCAGCTTGATTTTGCTGCCATAGATACAGACAGATTTCCTTGTTTTGCTTTAGCACGACAGGTGATGGCAGCAGAACCAGAACAGGCGGTGGTTTTAAATGCTGCGAACGAAATTGCTGTCGCGGCATTTTTAGCCGATGATATCCGCTATTTGCAGATTGCTGATGTTGTTGACAGCGCGCTTGCGCACTTCTCAGGTTGTGCGCCAACGACAAGCATTGATGATGTCATCTCTCTTGACCAGACTGTCCGTCGTTTCTTATCTGCTCAGCCCAATCTTTGCTGAAGACAGACGCGCAAACCCTTGTTAAAGGCATGAATTTTGCTGTAGAGAATACTACAAGACTTTACGTTCAGATATTTGACTTTACCAAAGGCGACGGCTGTGGACTATATCCTAGCATTTCTGGCAATACTGACACCTGTCGTGTTTATCCATGAATTCGGGCATTATTGGGTTGCGCTTAAGTCAGGTGTTGTAGTTGAGGTATTTTCAATTGGTTTTGGCCCTGAGCTGTTTTCACGTGTTGATCGTCATGGCACGCGGTGGCGTGTGGCGGCTTTGCCGTTAGGCGGTTATGTCAAGATGCGTGGGGATGAAAACGCCGCAAGCGTGCCGACAGCTGGTGCTGCTGCTGTTACCGGCAGTTTTGCCGCTGCCTCTGTCTGGGCGCGTATGGCGATTGTTGCTGCTGGACCTGCCGCCAATTTCATTTTTGGCATGATGCTTTTTGCAGGTGTCTATATGGGGGTCGGTAAAGCCTTTATTCCCCCTACAATTGGCGAGGTCATTGAAGGCAGCGCGGCACAGGAAGCAGGTCTGCAAACAGGTGATCGGGTCTTGTTTGTGGATGGGGTGGAGATTGACGACTTCAACACATTGCGGTCGATTGTTTTTGAAAATCCGGGACGCCCATTGGTCTTTGAAGTTGACCGGTTTGACGTCCCCACATCAGTGACAGTTACGCCGAAAACAGTGTATTCAGAACAGCTGAAAGTCGATTATGGCCAGTTGGGTGTTCGCTCTGCTGAGGGCGAGTTCAGGCGCCTAGGGCTTTCAGAGTCTGCCATTCACGCTACCACTGACACCGTGCAAATGACGTATATGATGGTGCGCGGATTAGCCCGTCTGGTCACTGGCCAGGCAAATGAAGGTGAAATTGGCGGGCCTGTGCGGATAGCTGAATTTTCGGCTGATGCGGCACGCCAAGGGGTAGTTGGGTTTTTGATTTTTATGGCGCTGATATCAATCAACTTGGGCCTTGTAAATCTGATCCCCATTCCAGCCTTGGATGGCGGACATTTATTGTTTTTTGGGATTGAGGCGGTGATTGGCAGGCCGTTGCCAGAGGCATTTCAGGCTGTGTTGATGCGTGGCGGGATTGCGTTGCTTTTAGCGCTGATGGTTTGCGTAACGGTTTATGACATTATGCGCCAATTTTCGTGACCGCTAAACCAGAACGGGATTTGGGCGTAATGTTCACTACACAATTTGTTCATAATCTGATTATAATGGCGCAAAGCTGATCAGGTAGGGATGATCTAAAGATGATGAAATTGAAATATGTGATTATTTTCTGCTTCCTGCTTGTCAGCACATTGTCAGCAGACCGCGCAGAGGCACAATCGACGTCTGCGGAACGGTTTCGTGTCGATGCCATTGATATCCAGGGTAATGAGCGGGTCACTGATGGCACTGTTTTGGCCTATCTGCCGCTTCAGGTCGGCGACGATATTTCGCTGGCCACACTTGATCAGGCGATTTCGGCCCTGTTTGCCACTGATTTGTTCCAGGATGTGTCGATTGCGCGAGACGGCAATAAAGTTGTCATTACAATCCAGGAAAATCCCATCATTAACCGGATCAGCATTGAAGGCAATGATGTTCTTTCAGATGAACGGTTGCTTGAAGAATTAGATATTCAGCCTCGCCGTGTATATACACGTGACGTTGCGGTTAATGCGTCGAAAAGGCTGCTGACCATTTACCGGTTGTCTGGCCGGTTTGCGGCAGAGGTTGTGCCAAAGGTTATCCGGCTGGAAAACAACCGGGTCGATTTGATTTTTGAGGTCAATGAAGGCGAATTGATTAAAATCGAATCCATCCGCTTCATCGGTAATCAGCAATTTTCTGATTATGCGCTTCGGCAAGTGATCTCCAGCCGTGAGCGGAGGTGGTGGGCGTTCCTGTCTAGCTCAGACAAATATGATCCAGGCCGCCTTGATTTTGATGTGCGGCTCCTTCGTCAGTTCTATTTGGCCAGAGGCTATGCAGATATCTCAGTTGAGCGGGCACAAGGCGGTTTATTGCCGGATCGGTCTGGATTTGCGGTGACTTTTGCGATTAATGAAGGTCCGCGCTACAAGCTCCGGGATATTTCCTTTACTTCAGAAATTGAAAATCTCGATCTTGCTGCTCTGCGTGATGAAGTGCCCATTGATAAAGATGACTGGTATGATTCTCGGCTGATTGAAGAAGGCTTGCTGAACATCACCAATGCACTGGGGAATATTGGGTACGCATTCGTCAATATCGTGCCAGAGCCAAGCACATATCCTGAAGATCAGTATGTCGATATAATGCTTCGGATCGGGACAGCGCAGAAAAACTATATTGAGCGCATCGAAGTGGTGAACAACACCCGTACATTGGACAGTGTTATCCGCCGTGAACTGGATATTGTTGAGGGTGATTCATTTAATCAGCTGAAAATAGACCGCTCTTTGCGGAAAATCAGAGGGTTGGGTTACTTCCGAAACGTGAATGTGGAGGCATTGCCTGGTAGTGCTGAAGATACGTCTGTACTCAGGGTTGACGTTGAAGAACAGCCTACAGGTGATTTTTCTGTCGGTGTTGGTTATTCCAGTATTGATAAAGGTACAGTCACTCTCGGCATTAATGAGAAGAATTTTCTGGGGTCTGGCCGTGCGGTGAAATTTGCCGCCTCTGTATCTGATACGCGCGCAGATTATCGGATTGGCCTGACTGAACCTTACTTTCTTGATCGGAGTTTGCGGGGCAGCATTGAGGTGTTTAACGAAAGCGTTGAAGCTGACACTGTTGATCTGGAAAGCACAGGCTTCTCAACATCTGTCTTCTTCAATGCTGCTGATGATTTTTACCACCGCATCGGCTATGATCTGGCCTCAAACACAGCCAAGCAGAAGAGCACTAAAGCGACCTCTCTGACAGGCGAGGAGAATAAAACACTCACTTCTTCTGTTGCGCGTTACACCTTGGGCAGAAGCACGCTGGATAACAGATTTGATCCGACCGAAGGCAGCCTTTATGAGCTCACGGAAGAATATTCGGGGCTGGGCGGGGATGTAACCTATTTGAAATCACGTTTCCGTGCAGCCTATTACAAGCCATTCGCTTTCCGCAAGCTTGTGTTGGGTGTGCGTGGTGAGCTCGGTTATGTTGATGGTTTGGGTGAGAAAGTTACGCAGAGCTCACGCTTTACCTTAGGTGGGCGCAAAGTACGTGGTTTTGACGGCGGCGGTATCGGCCCACGCGATACAGGGGCTAATTCGGCTGTTGGAGGCAATAAAGCGTACTCAGGTTCTGTTGAGGTTATTTCCAGCTTAGGCCTGAGCGATGACTTAGGTGTGCGCTGGACGGTGTTTTCTGATTTCGGCTCCGTTTGGGATACTGACTTTCCTGATGGGGTAACAAAGCCAAATGACAGTACGATGCGTCAGACGGTTGGTTTTGGGTTTCTGTGGGATACAGCTATTGGTCCTTTGACGTTCTACTGGGCTGATCCGGTCAGCAAAGAAAGCCACGACAGAACAAAACGTTTCCAGTTTAACATTGGTACACGCTTCTAAAGGGGAAGAATATGCAAAGACGCCTTGTCCGCAATATTGCCTGGATTGGCTTTGCGTTAACCCTTGTCATAGGGGGGGCTTTGCCGGCAAAAGCTCAACAATCAGAAGCATCTGATGATGGAGTGTTTTCTATCGAGCGTGTGGGGACGATTGATCTTGTAGAGGTGTTGCGTCAGTCCACTGCGACCAGCAGTGTGCGCACTCTTCTGGATGAAAAGCGTGCGCAATTCCAGGAAGAGTTTGCAGCTCGTGAAGTCGACCTTATGGCCCGCGAGAAGGCATTGCAAAGTAAACGTGATATCATGTCAGCAGAAGCGTTTGGTGAAGAAGTCAGATTATTTCAGGCCGAAGTTGCGGATGTTCAGCGCGAAATTCAGCGAAAACGCAAATCTCTGGATAATGCGTTTCAGCAGGCGCAGGATAAATTACGTGAACTGGCGCTTGAGATTGTTGGCGATGTAGCCAAGGAACGCCAGCTTGACCTTGTGCTGAACCGGGACAATGTGTTGATTTTCAGAAATCAGTTGGATTTGACAACTATTGTTCTTGACCGTTTGAATGAGCGTACCAAAGATGCCCGTTTTGAAGTGACTGAGGTCGCCCCGCCCAAAGATAATTAGGCTGTAAAGGGAGTGACAGAACAGTGAGCGCCCCACCAGAGCATCTGAGTTTTGCGAGCTCGCTGACTGTGGCTGACCTTGTTGGCCAGTTTGATGTGGAGCTGGTTGCGGGTCCCAGCGACATGGTGCTGACACATGTCAGCTCAGCGCATACTGTCACTGCAGGCAGCTTTATAGCGCTTTATGATGATCGTCTTATCGAACATTTGCCTGCCGCGCACAGATTTGCCTGCCTGACCACATCTGCCCGTGCTGAACAACTGACCTCTTTATGTCCACAAGCTGCGATTTTGGTGTGTGATAACCCGCGCCAGCTTTACGCTGATATGTTAACCTCGCTGTTCAAGCCAAAGGCTCAAACAGCTCTGTCAGGCGGCGATTCGGTATCTATTGATGCCTCTGCTTCAGTCCACCCTGAGGCAGTTCTCGGCCCTTATGTGTTTGTTGGTCCTCATTGTGTGGTTGACGCAGGTGCAGTGATTGGCGCGCATGCGGTGTTAGCTGGTGATGTTCATGTGGGTGCTGAATGTCATGTGTCTGAACAGTGTTGGCTCGGTCACAGCATTCTTGGTGCGCGTACCCGCCTGGCGCAGAATACAGTGATAGGCAAACGCGGTTTTGGTTTTGAAGGGCAGGGTGCTGAAGCGCGATTTATACCTCACCTTGGGCGGGTGATTACAGGTGAGGGCTGTGACATTGGTGCGGGTGTCACCATTGACAGAGGTGTTCTTGATGACACACTGATCGGCGCTCATGTGATGATCGATAATCAGGTTCATATCGCGCATAACGTAACCATCGGGGATAATTGCATCATTCTGGCTCAGGCGGGCATTGCAGGCAGTGCCCGGATTGGCGCTAATTGTATAATTGGCGGACAAGTCGGTATCGCTGACCATGTCAGCCTTTGTGAGGGTGTGACAGTGGCTTCAAAATCTGGCATTACCAAAGATATAGATATGCCAGGCACATATGCGGGCTTTCCGGCTGAACCTGCCCGCAAATTTTGGACCCAGCAAGCGGCCTTGCGGCGTCTGGCAAAAGCAAAGGCAGAAAAATAAGCAACCATCATCTGTTAAGGGACTGAAGATTATAAAATGACAAGTGAAAATAAGGTTTTTGAATATACAGATATTGAAAAGCTGATCCCTCACCGGGCGCCTTTTCTTCTGATTGATAAACTCACCAACGCTGTGCCAGGCGAGTCTGCGACAGGGATCAAAGCAGTCAGTGGCTGCGAGCCCTATTTTGCGGGTCATTTTCCGGGAAATCCGGTTATGCCAGGTGTCTTGATTGTTGAGGCTCTGGCTCAGGTTGCGTCTTGTGTTGCTTCTTTGACCCTGTCAGATGACGACAGAGATACGCTGGTCTTTTTTGCGACGATAGACAAAACACGCTTTCGTCAGCCGGTGCGTCCGGGTGATGTCCTGATGCTCGATGTTCAGAAAACCGCGGCCAAGGCGAATTTGTGGAAGTTCACCGGCAAGGCCAGTGTAGACACAAAGATAGTTGCACAAACTGAATTTTCAGCCATGATCGTCGAAAAAGACAGGTAAGACGGACGATGCAAACAGCAATCCATCCCACAGCTCTTGTGTCTGATCAGGCTGTTCTGGGTCAGAATGTGACCATCGGGGCCTATTGTGTGATTGGCGATAAGGTAAAGCTTGGTGATAATGTAACCCTGCACAGTCACGTTGTTATTGACGGCAACACCTCTGTGGGTGAGGGGTGTGAGGTTTTTTCCTTTGCCGCACTTGGTCTTGCCCCCCAGCATACGCGGTATGAGGGTGAAGACTCAGAGCTGATCATTGGCCGCCACAACGTCATCAGAGAATATGTAACGTTCCATCCGGGTACGGCCGTAGGGAATATGCGCACTATCATCGGTGATCATAATTTATTTTATGTCGGCTCTCATATTGCGCATGACTGTATTGTCGGCAACCACATTATCCTGGCGAATGGGGTAAATGTCGGCGGGCATGTGGAAATTGGAGACTATGCCTATTTCGGCGGGAATTCAGCGATACATCCTTTTGTGCGTATTGGTGGGCATTCTATCATTGGCGGCGGTACAGCTGTCACTGCTGACGTCATCCCCTTTGGCCTGGCGTCAGGGCCGCGTGCAGCTTTACATGGGCTGAATTTGGTTGGTTTGCGCCGCCGCGGGTTTAGCGCATCTCAAATTTCTGCTGTGCGGTCTGCCTATAGCGATTTATTCGTTAAGGACGGTTTGTTTGCTGACAAGCTGGATCAGCTGAAAACAAAGCGTGGTGAAGATGAAATGGTGTCATTATTAATCAGCTTCATTGAAGGTGGGCAGGATAAAAATCTTTGCCAGCCGTTGAAATAAGGCGGGCAGATGGGGCGACTTGGCATTATTGCAGCCCGGGGTCCCCTGCCGCTTCAGCTGGCGCTGGCAGCACGTGATCAGGGTGAAAACCCCTATATCATTCGCCTGAAGGGGCAATGTGAGCGTGATTTTAGCGGCTTTGAAACTGTTTGCCTTCCGGTAGGCAAGGTGGGGGCAATCACAAATCATCTGCGTCAGGCAGATTGTGATAAGCTGGCGCTGGTTGGTCAGTTCAAACGCCCATCTGTTGCGGATATCAGCTTTGATAAAGTCGGTTTGGCCTTAATGGGTAAGCTGATGCTGACAGGTGATGATACCGCCCTGCGGATTGTTGCAGCCCATTTTGCTGAGCATGGTATTTCTGTGGTGGCAAATGCAGACTATCTGCCAGACAGCATTTTGCCCCTTCAGTTTCAGACCGCCCGTGCCCTGACCCCGGGTGAGGTTCTGGCGGCGCATCATGCCTGTCATGTACTTGATCAGTTAGGCGATATGGATGTCGGCCAATCGGTCGTTGTTCAGCAAAAACGTGTCCTGGCGATTGAAGGGGCAGAAGGCACGAACGAAATGATCGATCGTGTTGCCTCTCTGATCGATAGATCACAGCCTGACACTGTTTTTGTGAAGCTGGCAAAATCAGGCCAGGATATCAGCCTCGACATACCGGTATTTGGCCTTGATACGCTTTCTCACTTACAGCAAGCAGGCATCAGGGCTGTCTGTCTTGATGGCGGACGGCTGATGCTTGCTAACCCGCTGGAGGAAGTTGTAGCTGCAGCAGACAAGCTGGACATGTCTGTTTTCAGCCGTGCGAGCCTGCCTGAGATAAGTGATGACTAGCCGTATGTTCATTCTGGCTGGCGAGGCGTCCGGAGATGTGCTGGCCGCGCAGCTGATGCAAGCGATAGAACAGATCAAGGGCACAGTAGACTGGTCCGGCATGGGTGGCCCGCAAATGGCAGCAGCAGGCCTTGTTTCTGATGAGGATATGAGCCAATTATCCGTCATTGGACTAGGCGAAGCCTTAACGTCTCTGCCGCGGCTGTCTCGTCTGGCAGACAGGTTGATTGACCAGATTTTGGATGTCCGTCCGGATTGTGTGTTTACGGTTGATTCAAAGGCCTTTTCTGTACGGTTTGCTCGCCGCTTGCGCCGCCGTCTGGCAGGTGAGCAATGGCGGCCAAAATTGATTCATATGGTAGCTCCGACCATTTGGGCGTGGGGCGGATGGCGCAAGACCGCATTTGAAGACGCATTTGATGTGTTGTTATGTCTGTTCCCCTTCGAAGCAGATATGTTTGACAAGAGTAGAGTTCAGCCTGTGTTTGTTGGTCATCCTCAGGCAGATTTTCCCTCTGATCAGACCAGCACAGAAACAAAGACATATGATTTGGCTGTTTTGCCTGGCAGCCGCCGAAGTGAAATAAAGCATCATTTGCCACTGATGTTACCTGCTCTGGCTAGGTTGCAGGATAAACACGGACCGCTGTGCATGACGATACCAGCTGTGCCACATCTTTATGAGGTGATTGCTGAACAGATCAAAGCGGCTGACATGGCGCAGCTGGTCACTGTGCAACAGGCTCCTGCAAAACAGGTTCTGGACCGCTCAGCAGCGATGATTGCTGCATCTGGTACGGTTACCCTCGAAGCGGCGATCAGCGGCGTGCCTGGTGTGGTGATTTATCATCTCAGCCTGCTAAACAGAATGTTTACCAGCATGTTTTATAAAAAAGACACGCCTGTTTTGCCTGATCTCATCCTCGGGCGTCAGTATTATCCTTTTCTGCTGCCACCGCGCCTTAACGCCGACAATCTGTTCCATCTTGCAGATCAGATGCTGAAAGAACTGCCCGCTCGTCAGGCCGAAATGTGGTCGGCATCCGCCCAGCTTTGCAGCATGCTGCGTGCCGGGCATGGACAATTTGCCGATAATCTTGTTATGCGTTTGCGCCCGCTGATTTAGCGCTTGTTGAGCGGCACGAATTCACGATGCGCAGGCCCGGTATAAAGCTGGCGTGGACGGCCAATCCGCTGGGTGTCGTCCTCAATCATTTCCTTCCATTGCGAAATCCACCCCACAGTACGTGCCACAGCAAACAGCACTGTAAACATTGAGGTCGGGAAATTCATCGCCTTCAGGATGATGCCGGAATAAAAATCAACATTGGGATAAAGCTTTTTATCAATGAAATAAGGGTCTTTAAGTGCCAGCTCTTCCAGCTCCATTGCCAGTTCCAGAAGTGGATCATTAATCCCCATCTTGCCCAGGACTTCATGACAGGATTTGCGCAGAACCTGTGCGCGTGGGTCATAATTTTTATAGACCCGGTGACCAAATCCAAACAGACGGAACGGATCATCCTTATCCTTCGCCTTATTCACGAAAGTCGCAATGTTTGATTTATCCCCAATTTCATTCAGCATGTTCAGAACGGCTTCATTTGCTCCACCATGAGCAGGCCCCCATAGAGAAGCGATGCCAGCCGCAATACAGGCAAACGGGTTTGCGCCAGATGATCCGGCTAGCCGCACTGTAGAGGTGGAGGCATTTTGTTCATGGTCAGCATGCAGGATGAAAATTTTATCCATCGCATCTGCAACCACAGGGTCAATTTCATACGCTTCAGCCGGGACCGAAAAACACATATGCAGGAAGTTTTCTGCATAACCCAGATCATTGCGCGGGTAGTTGAAGGGCTGGCCAATTGAATATTTATAGGCCATCGCTGCCAGGGTTGGCATTTTGGCAATCAGGCGCCGAGACGCGATCATCCGTTGTGTTTCATCATTAATATCAGTTGAATCATGATAAAAGGCAGACAGTGCGCCAGTGACCCCGCATAAGATGGCCATAGGGTGTGCATCACGCCGGAAGCCCCGGAAAAAAGTTGATAGCTGTTCATGGACCATGGTGTGCCGGGTAATCGCGTCGACAAATTCATCACTTTCCGCCTGATTGGGCAGCTCGCCATTGAGCAGCAAATAAGCCACCTCCAAAAAGCTGGATTGGTCAGCCAGCTGTTCAATTGGGTAACCGCGATGCAGCAGCACACCTTTATCCCCGTCAATGAAGGTCAGTCCGGACAAGCAAGACCCGGTCGCCCCATAGCCAGGATCAAAGGTAAAGCGGCCGGTTGCGCTGTAAAGTTTGCGGATATCAATAACATCAGGACCAACAGATCCGCTCAGGACAGGAAGCTCACAACTCTCACCAGACTGATTATCGGTCAGGGTCACTGATTTTGTGTTTGATGTAGTCGCCATGTCAATCTCCGGTCCAGTACAATAAATTTTGTTTGGCGCAGTATAGTCCAAATACAGGCTTAAGTGCAAATCTGATTTATGCGTTTCACAGTCTCGTCTGTCCCCAGGCCACGTACAATATCCAAAATGGATGGGGCGGTTTTTGTGCCGGTCAGAGCCGCCCGCAGCGGCAAACCAACATCACGCATTTTCAAGCCTTGTGTCTCCATCCAGCCCTTAAAGGCGGCGTCAAAGGCATCTGCCTCAGCCGGTGCGTCTACAAAAAACAGAGCAGCTTTGCACAGGGTGTGTTTGGCCTCATCGGTAAGCAGAGCAGCAGCGTCATCTGTCAGCTGTGGAGCGCCTGAATGAAACAGCCAACCCGTCATTGCGGCAAGTTCTGTTAAGGTTTGCGCCCGTTCTGTGAATAAAGGCATCAGGCGGGTCAGCCAGCCCCTGGTCTGATCAGCTGCAGGACCGTCATGAAGCGCTAACAGCTGGTCAGCCAATTCATCAGAAGCGGTCTGGCGCAGCCAATATTGATTCACCGCCTTCAGCTTGTCCATGTCAAACCGGGCTGGGGCCTTGCCAATATGCTGGCCGTCAAACCAGCTGATCGCCTGCTCGCGGCTGAACAGCTCGTCATCGCCATGTGACCAGCCCAGACGCGACAAATAATTCACAAGAGCTTCAGGTAAAATGCCCATATCCCGATACGCATCGACCCCTAATGCGCCATGCCGCTTTGATAATTTGGCTCCGTCTGGTCCGTGGATCAAAGGGATATGGCCGAATACAGGTACAGACCAGCCTGCAGCCTGATAAATATGATATTGGCGAAAGGCGTTATTCAGATGGTCATCACCGCGGATGACATGGGTAATGCCCATATCATGATCATCCACCACCACTGCCAGCATATAGGTCGGGCTGCCGTCACTGCGCAACAGAACCAAATCATCCAGCTGGTCATTCTGCACTGTTACCTCGCCTTGCACCATATCTGCAATGCTGGTGATGCCCTGATCTGGCATTTTCAGGCGCACAACAAACGGCGCATCAGCAGATGGCGGATTGCCCCCGTCACGCCAGGGCGAGCGTACGGGCCTGCCTTCTTCACGCGCTTCAGTACGGATATTGTCCAGCTTAGCGTCGCTGAGAAAGCATTTATAGGCTGTGCCACTGGCCAGCATTTGCAAGGCAACCTCGCGGTGACGGCCAGCCTGTTCAGATTGCAGCACAGCTTCTTTATCACCGTTCAGCCCCAGCCAGTTCAGACCGTCATGAATGGCGGTGATCGCTTCAGCCGTCGATCGCTTTTTGTCTGTATCCTCAATCCGCAGCAGATAGCGACCGCCATGATGGGCGGCAAACAGATAATTGAACAAGGCGGTTCTGGCCCCGCCAATATGCAGAAATCCGGTTGGGGAGGGCGCAAAACGTGTCACAACGCTCATCTTTTTTTAACCTTATGCTGTTAGGCTGAACGACAGGCAAAAGCCTGACATATAGTGATGGTAAATGGATATAGCATGTCTGCTGTCAAAAGGGCACTCCAGATGCTCAAAAATCCAGATATGGCCGCTCTTTCAGATGCCTTTATCCTGGCGGACAGCCATAAGCTGGTCTGGGCGGCGGTGTGTCTGGTCAGTGGTTGTGTGTTACATGAAAGTCTGTCTCCTTCTGTGCTGACCATAATCATAGTCGTCATTGGGCTATGTTGTGGTCCGTCAGCGTTGCGGCGCCAGTTAACGCTGTGTTTTTGCCTGTTTGCGGTGATTGCCGGACTGATTTCCAGTGAAGCAGAGATCAGGCGGGCTGATCATATCATGCTGGCTGAACCGGTTACAGCAGAGCTGAGCGGTATTGTGCAGACAAAAATTGTGCGCAGCTCTGAGCGGTTATCGCTCACACTGAAGGATATAAGCAGTTCGGAGCCGCGTCTGGCCGCCCTGCATAAGGTCAGGTTCAGCATTGCCGCTGATGCGCTGTCGGTGCTGCCTGGTGACAAGGTGCGCGCCCGAGTCAGGCTGTTTCCTTTGTCCCCGCCTGCTTTTGCTGGTCGTCCGGATTATGCCCGCAACCAGTTTTTGTCAGGCTTGTCTGCTACCGGATTTGCCTATCAGGCCGGCCTGGCAGAGGCGCAGGCAGATAAAAGCTGGTCAATGCGCCTGAACAGATGGCGGCATCAGTTTGCAGCAGATCTCAACGCATATATGGGCCCGCCCTATGGTGGTCTGGCCGCCGCGCTGTTGGTGGGTGTGCGCGATCATATTCCCGCGCCTGTCTATGACAGCTTCAGAGCCTCTGGCCTGGCGCATCTTCTGGCTATCTCAGGCCTGCATATGGGGCTGTTTTGCCTGTCTGTGCTGATGGTCATTCGGGCGGGTTTTGCCTGTTTTCCCCGTTTGTGCCAGCGCTGGTCGCCACGCCGGTTTGCGGCCGTCATGGCGCTGCTGTGCGGCTTTTTCTATCTGCTGATTTCTGGTGGCCCGGTGAGCGCGATACGCGCTTTTGTCATGGCCATGATTATCTTGCTGGCGGTGCTGGCTGACCGGCCGGCCCTTACCTTGCGCAATCTGGCTCTGGCAGCGTTTTGTTTGTTGCTTGTCTCTCCTTCTTTTGTTTATGCGGCCGGATTTCAGCTTTCCTTTGTGGCCAGTTTCGCGATCATCGCCGGGTTGGAGATAATCAGCACACATAGTCCGGCAAACCGGGTCCTGCATTATGTATTTTTTGTCCTGCTGACATCTGCCCTTGCAGGGATGGTGACGATACCGTTTATTGCCTATCACTTTGGCCAGTTTACCTTATGAGGCATTCTGGCCAATCTGATCGCACTGCCGCTGACCGCGTTATTCATCATGCCAGCAGGTATCCTGGTTCTGCTGAGCGAGGCGGCCGGGCTTTCCGGAGTTGCAAATCAATTCATGATTTGGCCACTTCACATTTTAACGGTTACCGCAGACCTGTTTGCCGGGCTGCCCTATGCAGGCAGTTTTCTAGCTCCGCCACCTGCTGTCCTGCTGATCGCCTTTATCTAGGCCCTTGTAAGCCTGGCCACCCCAGGCCGGATTTACCGACTCAGCGGGCTTGCCGGATTGTGTGTGCGGCCTGTTCTGGGCCGGACAGCCACACTATCAGGCGGCCGTATTTTTTGTGCGGGGGCCGGTTCTGGCTGTTGTTACCCCGTCTGGCCAGATTGAGACCAGTGCACCTGTGTCCCCCTGGTGGCAGGATAATTTGCGCTTTGCTTTGCGCAGACCCCTTGTTCGTGAGCTGTCTGGCCAGCGCCATGAGAAGATCTATCTGGTCAGGCGGCGAGGCCAGCTCAGCACTGCCTGTGACAGTGATGCTGCGCTCATCATTACCTTTGCAGAGCCGTTATATCCTCGCCGGACAGGTCGGCCCTTGGTCTTTATTGCCTAGAAAGGGAGGGAAAGCTGGCTGTTGCAACTGCCGGATACGGCCACAGGGTCTGTTCCGCCACCATTGTCCAATCTGCTTACATAGAGGCGGCCCTGGCGCAGGTCACATCAATAACGACGGATGAGCCCAGTAAGACGGCCTTGTATCCGCACTTTATCTGTTGAGAAATAGCGCGTTTCATAAGCCGCATTTGCCGGTTCCAGAGCCACACGGCCAGCTTCCCGGCGAAAGGTCTTCAAGGTCGCTTCACTTTCTTCAATAAGGGCGACAACAATCTCGCCACTGGAGGCGGTGTCCGCCCGGCGGATAATCACCGTATCCCCATCATGAATGCCAGCCTCAACCATTGAGTCCCCGACGATTTCAAGTGCAAAATGATCCCCACCTGCCACCAGCCCGGCCGGGACGTCCAGATAGCTGGAAGGGTCAGATAACGCCTCAATCGGGGTGCCGGCCGCGATGCGACCCAGAAGCGGAAGTGCGACAACAGAAGACGAAGATGCGGTAAAGTCAGCTTCCACTACATTTGATGACTGACCATCGGCAGCAGACGGACTGCCCGGATGACGCAGAATTTCTATCGCACGGGCCCGGTTGGGCAACCGCCTGATATAGCCGCGTTCCTCTAGTGCAGAGACCAGCCTGTGAATGCCAGATTTACTGGCAAGCCCAACCGCCTGGCGCATCTCGTCAAAAGAGGGGGTGATGTCCTTATCTGCCTGATAGTCGATCAGAAACGTCAAAAGCTGATGTTGTTTACCTGTCAGCATAATCTGTTGCCTCATTCATCATTAAGCGCTGTGCTTATGTGAGCCGTCATGTCTTCCACGAACGTTCTTGTTTCGTTCTAAACTCTTTAAGCGAACAAGTCAAGAACAAAAATGCAGGGTGTGGTAAATTATTTTTTCAAAGTTGTTCTGGCAGGATCAGGACGGGGACGTCCTGGCCGGCATCAAGGGCAGGGGCGTGCGGCGGGCGGATGATCAGCCCGTCTGCTTCTGAAAACGCTCTCAGCATAGAGGAATCCTGACGGCCAAGCGGCCGGATGGTGCGCATTAATCCCTTGCCGACAAAGACGCTGCGCAGATAATCCTGGCGGAGGTCATTTTCAGGGACAGGCGCGGCCAGCGGCAGCGTGCGGATATCAGCTTCAGCAGACTGGCCCAGTAATGTCTTGATGGCAGGCAGGCCAAACACCGTCATACAGACCCCGGCAGAGACCGGATTGCCCGGCAGACCCAGAAGCGGAATATCTTGCCACTGGCCGAAGATAAGCGGTTTGCCCGGACGCATGGCAATTTTCCAAAATGACAGGGCAGCCGGATTTGATGCGGTCAGATCAGAGACCAGATGGTCATGGCTGCCAACAGAAGCCCCGCCAGTTGTCAGGATCAGATCAAAGGGGCGGTTCTGTTCAGCCTGAGCAGCAGCAAGCCGGTCCGTCAACGCGCCAGGCTGGTCAGCAACAATGCCAAGATTAACAGGCTCTGCCCCACAGGACCGCACAGCATGTGCAAGAAAGGTGCTGTTTGAATTGACCAGCTGGCCCGGGGCAGGGGTCTTGCCCGGGGGGACAAGTTCATCCCCGGACGACAGGATCGCCACAAGCGGCCTGCGCCGTACTGTCAGCCTGTCGGTCTGGCCAGATAAGGCGGCAAGCGCCATCTGGCGCGCGCCAAGCCGGGTTCCGGGGGCAATCACTGTCTGGCCAGAGGTGAAATCAAGTCCGGCAGGGCGGATGAATTGGCCCGGGCGGATTGTATCCTGCACAATGATGGTGGTTTTATCAGCCTGAACATCTTCCTGCAGGACCACCGCATCTGCCCCGTCAGGTACATGACCGCCAGTGAAAATACGGACCGCCTGGCCACTGGTTAAGCTGGCTGTGAACAGATGTCCTGCTGCTGCCTCTCCGATGACGTCAAACCGGCTTTGTGCAGGTAATGTCTGGCCAGAGCTATGTACCGCATATCCGTCCATGGCAGATACCGCGGCAGGCGGATGATCATAAGCTGCAACAATATCTTTCGCCAGGATTCTGTCGGCGGCGTCATCAAGGCTGAGTGTTTCTGTGTCGACCGGTGTCAAGGCTGTACAGATGGTCGCCAATGCGTCGGCCACAGATTTCAGTTCAGCTGGCATTAAACGTCCCTGATTTGCCGCCTGATTTGTGCAGCAGGCGGATATCACGGATGATCATCGCTTTATCCACCGCCTTGCACATATCATAGACCGTCAATGCCGCAACCGATACCGCTGTCAGGGCTTCCATCTCTACGCCGGTTTTGCCGTCAAGACGGCATTCAGCCCGGATGTCGATGGCGTTGTCTGTTTCGTTCAGGCTGAGCTGGACATCCACATGAGAGAGCGCCAGAGGATGGCAGAGCGGGATCAGCTGGGCGGTCTGTTTGGCGCCCATAATCCCTGCCAGCTGGGCCACGGACAGAACATCGCCTTTTTTCAGCCCGCCTGATTTCACCGTCTGTAGCGTGTCTGGTGACATCACCACCTGGCCGCCGGCAATCGCGATGCGGCGGGTTTCGGTTTTGTTGCCCACATTGACCATCTGTGGGCGGCCATCATCGGTAAAATGCGTAAAATCTGACATCTTTATTCAGCCTTATGCTACTGCCGGAATGGGGTTCGCTAGCAAAGCAGCCGTTGCCGCGGCAACATCATCTGCCCGCATCAGGGATTCACCAATCAGGAAACAGCGTGCCCCGGTCCCGGCCATAAGGGCCAGATCATCTGGTGTGAACAGCCCGCTTTCAGCAACCGCAATCCGGTCACTGGGAAGGCGAGGCAGCATTTCAAGCCCGACATCAAGCGATATTTCCATCGTCTTCAGGTTGCGGTTGTTTATGCCCATCAGCGGCGAGGAGAGGCGGCAGGCCCGATCAAGTTCTGAGCTGTCATGAACCTCTATCAGCACATCCATGCCCAGCTCATGCGCAGCTGCTTCAAGCTCAAGCGCCTGTTCATCAGATAAAGCAGCCATAATCAGCAGGATGCAATCTGCGCCCAGCGCGCGGGACTGAATAATCTGTATCGGGTCAATCATGAAATCCTTGCGCAGCACAGGCAGGTTTGATGCAGTGCGCGCCGCCATCAAAAAAGCATCATCACCTTGGAAATAATGCTGGTCTGTCAGCACAGACAAACAGGTCGCCCCACCTGTCGCATACGCCTTGGACAGGGTCGGGATTTCAAAATCAGCCCTGATCAGCCCTTTGGATGGAGAGGCTTTCTTCAGCTCAGCAATCAAGCCATAGCCTTTTGATGAGGCGGTTTTCAGCGCATCTGCAAAACCCGCTGGCGCCGGAGCCGCTGCCGCCTGGGTGGTCAAATCAGACAGGCTGACAGCTGATTTCAGGGCGCTAACTTCCTGTTTTTTTGTTTCAATTATTTTATTAAGAACGTCTGTCATCTATTTGATTTTTAATTGTTAGTTATTGAAATAAGCTGTTCAAGTGCGGATTTTGCTGCGCCGCTGTCAATGGCTTGTGTTGCGCGTTCCAGTCCGACCGATAATTCTGTTTCATGCCCGCCCGCCACAAAACCAGCTGCCGCATTCAGCAGCACAATATCGCGGTAGGGTCCGGTTGCCCCGTCCAGCAGGGCGCGCAGGGCTGTTGCATTTTCTTCAGCAGAGCCGCCTTTAATTTCGTCAAGGCTGGCCACTGGCAGACTCAGGTCAGACGGATGCAGCTGGGCTTCAGACATCTGGCCATGTTTTAAAATGGCAATGTGGTTTGTGCCTGTAGTGGATAGCTCATCCAGCCCGTCTGCCCCATGTACAACCCAGGCATGAGTTGTGCCCAGGGTGCTCAGGGCCTCAGCAAAAGGGGTCAGCCAGCGCGCATCAAACACCCCCACCAATATCCGCTTTACCAGAGCCGGATTAGAAAGCGGGCCAAGCAGATTAAAAATGGTCCGCACCCCCAATTCGGCCCGGACCGGTCCGACATGCCGCATCGCGCTATGGTGGCGCGGGGCCATCAGAAAAGCGATTTTGGCTGTGTTCAGCGCTTGTGAGAGCGCGTCAAACGGGCAGTCCAGATTAATGCCCAGGGCCGTCAGCACATCTGCTGCCCCGCTTTTGGATGACACTGCCCTGTTGCCATGTTTGGCAACAGGAATGCCTGCACCGGCCAGAACAAGGGCGGTAGCGGTAGAGATATTATAGGTGCCAATGCCATCTCCGCCTGTGCCGACAATATCCATTGAATCTTCAGGAGCGGTGAGGGTAAGGGCATGACGGCGCAGTGAGGCTGCCCCGGCGGCGATATCAGAGGGCACCTCGCCACGCATTTTCAGCGCGATTAAAAAAGCCGCGATCTGGACCGGGCTGGCCTCTCCTGCCATCATCTGATCAAAGCCAGCGCTCATCTGCTCTGGTGGCAGAACCGAGCCTTCGGTTATCTGTTTGGTGAGGGTGTTGAGATGATCAGACATGAACTTGATCCGGAAATTTCTGATTCAGCCGTAACAGCTGGGATTCAAGAGATGAGAGACGGGCGTTATCAACAACGCTGTTGAGCCCACATGTGGTCAGAAACGCCGCCAGCATCCGGTATCCCCCAGATGAGGCAATCGATTCAGGGTGAAACTGGAGCCCAAAAATCGGGTGCGTGTTGTGCGCCAGCCCCATAATCTTGCCATCATGTGTGCGGGCGGTGATGGTCAGCTGGTCAGGCTGGCTGGCCTCATCAGCCACCAGAGAATGATAGCGGGTGATCACCAGATCCTGATCCAGGCCGGCAAACAACCCGTCGGCTGAATGGGTGATGTGCGACAGCTTGCCATGCATTGGCGGGTCCACCCGCATCAGCTGGCCCCCGAAAGCTGTCCAGATCGCCTGATGGCCCAGGCATACGCCCAGGATAGGTGTGCGGCCGGCCATGCTGCTGATCAGCTGTTCTGATATGCCCGCATCCACAGGCGTGCCCGGCCCGGGTGAAATCACAATCCCGTCCGGCGCCATTGCCATAACCTCATCCACACTGACCGCATCATTACGTATTGTGGTGACCTCTGCGCCTAAATCAGACAGGAAATGCCATAAATTCCAGGTGAAGCTGTCATAATTATCAAGAAGCAGGATCATCGCTCAGGCCGCGCAAAGTGAAAAAAGGGGTGTGTCTGCTGGTTATACGAAAAACCGGGGCCGCCGGTCAAACCTTAATGCCAGCCATCAGGCCAGCTGTTATGCCGGGACAGGGCAGATTGTGCTGAATTGCGCTGAAATAAGATGTGGTAAAATAGTACCGTATTGTCAGGGTATTGATTTTATTTATCATTTCAGAATTTAATGATTTTTTTAACCTTGACCTTGGGGACAGAACAGCTTAAACAGAACGCCAGATACCCGCCTACGCCAGTTTTTTGTTCTGGCTGGCCGGCATGTCAGTTGTAAACCCTTTATGAGATGAGAGTATCATGCCCCTACCTCGTACCTATGTGGCAACACCAAAAGATATCGAGAAGAAATGGATTCTTGTCGATGCTGAGGATGTTGTTCTGGGCCGTCTGGCCTCTGTGTTGGCGATGCGCCTGCGCGGCAAGCACAAAGCGACCTACACACCAAATATGGATTGCGGTGATCATGTAATCGTGATCAATGCTGAAAAAGTCAAGCTGACCGGCGGTAAGCGCAAGTCGAAGACCTATTATTGGCACACCGGCTATCCGGGCGGCATCAAAGACCGCACAGCAGATAAAATTCTGGACGGCCAGTTCCCCGAACGTGTGCTGTCAAAAGCGGTTGAGCGGATGATCCCGCGCGGGCCCCTGGGCCGCAAGGTGATGAGCCACTTACATATCTATGCCGGGCCAAACCACCCGCATGACGCCCAGCAGCCAGAAGTGCTGGATGTCGCCGCAATGAACCCGAAAAATAAGAGATAGGGGCTGAACAATGGCAGACGAAACACAAGTTGTTGAAGGTGAGGCCGTTCAGGCTGAAGGTATGGCCGCTCTTGGTGCGCTGAATGAGAGCGCCAGTGAAGTGGTTGAAGCCGCCGCACCGGCTGAACCAAAGATTGACAAGCAGGGCCGGGCCTATGCCACCGGGCGGCGCAAAAACGCCATCGCCCGTGTCTGGATTAAGCGCGGCACAGGCCAGATTACGGTCAATGGCCGGGATATCTCCGCTTATTTTGCGCGTCCTGTCCTGCAGATGGTTCTGCAGCAGCCGTTTGAGGCAGCTGAGCGGACAGGCGAATTTGATGTGATTGCAACTGTTGTCGGTGGCGGCCTGTCTGGCCAGGCCGGCGCGGTTCGTCACGGTATTTCGCGTGCACTGACCCATTTTGAGCCTGGCCTGCGCCCGGCGCTGAAGGCAGGCGGCTTTATGACGCGTGACCCACGGGTTGTGGAACGGAAAAAATACGGCAAGGCAAAAGCCCGCCGGTCTTTTCAGTTCTCAAAGCGTTAAGCGGAGTTTTATCCCCTACATTTTTTCCGAAAGGCCGCCACTGGGCGGCCTTTTTTTATGGCCTTGACCTGATTATCGTCTCTCCGGCAGGGTTGGGGGATGGAAAAAATCTTCACCCTCCGCCGGGCCAGCCCGCAAGATGCTCCTATCCTCGCCCGAATCGCAGGCGAGGCGTACAGCCCGTATATCCCCCTGATGGGCAAAGAGCCGGCGCCGATGGGCGCGGATTATGCGGGCCATATTGCGCAGGACACCTGTTTTGTGGCGGTGCTGAGCGAACAGGTGGCCGCTTTTGCCGTGCTGATCCAAAAACCTGATGGCTGGTGGCTGGAGACGATTGCCACAGACCCCAAATATCAGAGGGGCGGGGCAGGGGCCGCGCTTCTGGCCAGGTGTGGGCGGTTTTTGCGGGCTGAGGGCGCATCATCCTATCAGCTCTATACCAATGAGGTGATGAGCGGCCCGTATGGCTGGTATCTGCGTTGCGGCTTTGTTGAAACCCGCCGCGGCACCCAAGACGGGTTTGCCCGTATTTTCATGGCTAAAGACCTGGCGCAAGGCTAAAGACCTAATGCGCGGCTAACCACCTGGACTGATAAAGATTTGGACTTATATGGCTGGTTTATCGTATTCATGAGGGGCGCGATTATCCCGCCCGTCTTTGTTCATCTTATCAGTAAGTGTTGAGTTCGCCCATGTTTGCTTTCGCAATGGCTGTTTTTTTGTTGATCATCACGCCGGGACCGGGGGTGTTGTCCACTGCCGGGGTCGGCGCGGCGTTTGGCTGGCGGCAGGGGGTCATCTATGTGGCGGGCTTATGTGCAGGCACGAACCTGGTCAGTCTGGCGGTAATCACCGGCCTGGCGGCGATTATTCTGGCTGAACCTGTGGTGCGGACGGTGCTGCTGTTTGCCTCTGCCGGATATTTAAGCTATCTGGCGGTCAGGATCGCCACAGCCGGGGCGAAAATTGCCTTCATCCATACTGCTGCGCCCGGGTTTCTGGCAGGGATGATGCTGCAGTTTATTAATCCTAAGGCCTATGCGGTCAACACAACGCTGTTTACCAGCTTCGCCCTCTATCCAGACAGTTTCGCGGTGGAAACCGGCCTGAAGCTGATCATCATGAATATGATCTGGCTGCCGCTGCATCTGGTCTGGCTTTATGCCGGGGTGAAGCTGCATGCGCTGAATTTGCCTGCGCGAACGCAACGGCTGATTAATTTAGGGATGGCCACCTGTCTTTTGGCGGTTGTGGTCCTGTCGGTCTGGTCTGTTTTGATGCTGTCTGGCGGGGCCGGATGATGGGCGCGGTCCTGGCAGCGATATCAGGCTGGCCTGCAGCCATCCGGGCGGGGATGTGGATGACCGGGGCAATGGTGTCCTTCACCTGCATGGCCATATCCGGGCGCGCGCTGGCTGACCGGCTGGATACGTTTGAAATTATGACTTACCGGTCGATCATCGGGATTGTGATTGTGCTGGTCGTGGCAAAATGTGCTGGAACCATGGGCCAGATTACAACCCGCCGGATGGGGCTTCATATCATCCGTAACCTGTTTCATTTCACCGGTCAGAATTTATGGTTTTTTGCGGTGATCTATGTGCCATTATCGCAATTATTCGTGTTTGAATTTTCAACCCCGTTATGGGTGGCGGCTTTTGCCCCTCTGTTTCTGGCAGAACGTCTGACCCTGACCCGGTTTGCCGCAGCAGCCGTGGGGTTTGTCGGGATTTTGGTGGTGGTGCGGCCTGATTTTTCGGCTCTGCCGCCAGAGATTATTGCAGCTGCATTATGTGCGGTTGGTTTCGCCGGAGCGACCATCGCGACAAAGCTGCTGACAAGAACGGAAACCGTCACCTGTATCTTGTTCTGGCTGGTGATGTGGCAGGCTCTGTTCGGGCTGGTGATGGCCGGATATGACGGGCAGATGGCGTTTCCGAGCGGGGCTGAATGGGGATGGGTGAGCCTGATCGGCGTGTGCGGGCTGTGTGCGCATTTTTGCATCACATCTGCCCTGCAGCTGGCCCCGGCAACAGTCGTCACGCCGTTTGAATTCCTGCGTCTGCCAATGGTCTCTGTGGTGGGGGTCTGGTTGTACAATGAAGGGCTGGAATGGCAGGTATTTGCCGGTGCGCTGGTGGTGTTGTGGGCAAACTGGCTGAATATTCGCGCAGAGACCTCTGCCAAGCCCAAGCTGCGCTGATCTGGCTAAGATGATCCGGCCAGCCTTCGCCAGGCGGAATGATGGCCGTTACAATGAAATCAACAATTGACCTTGAGGCGTTGAAAAACTAATCTCGACGCCAGTGTGGGTGGGAAGAAAATCTTGCCCTGAATTGGTTTTTTTCAACAGGTCTGTTTCATGTCACAACCTCAGCTTAACCCGTCTCCGCCAGTCTCTGACGAGGTCCGGAAAACTACCTGCTATATGTGTGCCTGCCGGTGCGGGATCAATGTGCATTTACGTGATGGCAAAGTCCGTTATATCGAGGGTAATCGTGACCATCCGGTCAATCAGGGTGTGTTGTGTGCCAAAGGCAGCGCAGGCATTATGCAGCATTATGCGCCGTCACGGCTGACCAGCCCCATGCGCCGGGTGGGTGAGCGCGGCGAAGGTAAGTTTGAGCCGATCAGCTGGGAAGAAGCGATGGCTATGGCAACAGACTGGCTGGACCCTATCCGCAAGTCAGATCCGTCGCGGCTGGCGTTTTTCACAGGCCGTGATCAGTCGCAAGGGCTGACCGGCTGGTGGGCACAGCAGTTCGGGACTCATAATTTTGCAGCGCATGGCGGTTTTTGTTCAGTGAATATGGCGGCAGCCGGTATTTACACTATGGGCGGGGCGTTCTGGGAGTTTGGTTCGCCAGACTGGGAGCGTACCAAGCTGTTTATGATTTTTGGCGTGGCTGAAGATCATGACAGTAACCCGATTAAAATGGGGCTGTCCCGCCTGAAAGCTAGAGGCGCAAAAGTGGTGGCAGTAAACCCTGTGCGCACAGGCTATAACGCGATTGCAGATGAATGGGTGGGCATTACGCCGGGAACAGACGGTCTGTTTGTGCTGGCCCTTATCCATGAGCTGTTCTGTGCAGGTAAGATAGATCTGGATTACCTGATCCGCTACACCAACGCGCCATGGCTGGTTATTGACAGCCCCGAACATGAGCAGCATGGCCTGTTTTTACGCGACAAGGACGGCGTTCCGCAGGTGCTTGACCGCAAAACAGGAAAAGCTGTTTCGAAGGATAAAAAGGCGGTGAAGCCTGATCTGAAAGGTGAGGTGGTCACAAAAGACGGGCTGCGGGCTGTACCTGTCTTCATGAAGATGGCTGAAGCCTATATGGATGACGGCTATGCCCCTGAGGCAGTTGCTGAGGCCACAGGCGTGTCAGCAGCCCAGATCAAAGCGATTGCTGCAGAATTGGCGCGGGTTGCGTTTGAAGAAGAAATTGTCATTGACCAGCCCTGGACAGATTTCAAGGGTGAGCAGCATGACAAGATGATCGGCCGTCCGGTCTCTATGCATGCGATGCGCGGGATTTCGGCTCATTCAAATGGGTTTCAGACCTGCCGGGCTATACATCTGTTGCAGATTCTGCTGGGTTCTATTGAATGTCCGGGCGGTTTCCGCTTCAAGCCGCCTTATCCGAAGCCATCAACAGCCCATCCGGCCCCTGGCCGCATTACAGAGGCAGGCAAGCCAGCATCCGGCCCGCCTTTGGGCTATATTCACGGACCAGAAGACCTGTTGATTGACGAGACAGGCGCGCCATTGCGTATCGATAAGGCCTATAGCTGGGATGCGCCTTTTTCCGCGCATGGTCTGATGCATATGGTGATTTCAAACGCCTATGCAGGTGATCCGTATCCGGTGGATGTGTTGTTTATGTATATGGCCAATATGTCGTGGAATTCATCAATGAATTCCGGCGGTGTGATGGAGATGTTGAAGGCAAAGCGGGAAGATGGCAAATATGTCATCCCGAAGATTATCTATTCTGATGCCTATTCTTCAGAAATGGTGGCTTTTGCAGATTTGATCCTGCCTGACACCACCTATCTGGAACGCCATGACTGTATTTCGCTTCTTGACCGGCCCATTTGTGAAACAGATGCGGTAGCAGACAGTATCCGCTGGCCGGTTGTTGAGCCTGACCGTGATGTGCGCGGGTTCCAGTCTGTGCTGCTTGATTTGGGTGCACGTCTTGGCTTGCCGGGCATGACAAATGAAGATGGCAGTCCGAAATTTGCAGATTATGCGGATTATATGGTCAATCATCAGCGCAAACCAGGGATTGGACCTCTGGCCGGATTCCGCGGCGAAGAGGGGGATAAGATGGGGCGCGGTGAGCCGAACCCTGACCAAATTGAGCGCTATATTGAAAATGGCGGTTTTTGGGTTGAAGAAATTCCGGAAGGTGCGAAGTTCTACAAACATGCCAATACAGCATATCAGGACTGGGCTGTGGAAATGGGCTTTTTTGATGCGCCGCAGCCCGTGACCTTCCAGCTCTGGCTGGAACCGCTGGCCAAATTCCAGCTGGCCGCAGGCGGACATGGCCCGCACACAGCCCCTGAGCATGTGAAAGACCGGATAAAGGCCCATTTCACACCGCTGCCGCATTGGTATGCGCCTTATGAAGGGGCTGCGCTGGGCACAGATGAGGCCGATTACCCGTATCATGCGATCACACAACGCCCGGCAGCGATGTATCACAGCTGGGGATCACAGAATGCCTGGCTGCGCCAAATCCATACCCATAACCCGTTATATGTGCCCGGGCCAGTCTGTGATGAGGCCGGGTTAACAGATGGAGACTGGGCCTGGGTGTCGTCTCATCACGGGCGCATTAAGGTACAGGTTAAGCGTATGGAAGCGGTAAATTCACGCACGCTGTGGACCTGGAATGCGATTGGTAAGCGGCGGGGGGCCTGGGCCCTTTCCCCAGATGCGCCAGAGGCCAAAAAAGGGTTTTTGCTGAACCATCTGATCCATGAATTGCTGCCAGGCAGCGAGGATGGGTTGCGGATGTCAAATTCAGATCCCATAACTGGCCAGGCGGCCTGGTATGATTTGCGGGTGAAGATTGAAAAGGCCGAGGAAGGGGCAGGGGTAACAGAACCTGTGACCGGCACACAAGCCGGACCAAACAGCCCGCCTGAAGGCTCATTGCGTTACGGACAGGAGTGGTCAAAATGACGATGCTGCCAATGGAATCACCCAAAAAGCTGGGCCTAGTGATTGACCTGGATATCTGTGTGGGCTGTCATGCTTGTGCGGTCAATTGTAAGGAATGGAATACAGGCGGTTATGGCAATGCGTTGTCTGATCAGGCCCCCTATGGCGAGGACCCGGCCGGAACATGGCTGAACCGGATCCATTCGTTTGAGGCAATCCCGTTTGATGATGCCGGTAATGCCGCCCCACAGGATGCACGGATTGTCCATTTTCCGAAATCATGCCTGCATTGTGATGATGCCCCTTGTGTGACGGTTTGCCCGACAGGTGCAAGCTACAAGCGGGCTGAAGACGGGATTGTGCTGGTCAATGAAGATGCCTGTATTGGTTGCGGATTATGTGCCTGGTCATGTGCCTATGGCGCGCGTGAGATGGATGCAGAGGCAGGGGTGATGAAAAAATGCACGCTCTGTGTTGACCGGATTTATAATGATAATCTGCCTGAAGAAGATCGGGTTCCGGCTTGTGTGAAATCTTGTCCGGCGAGCGCGCGTCATTTCGGTGATTTGGCAGACCCGACTTCAGATGTGTCGGTAATGGTTGCAGAGCGCGGCGGCATCGATCTGATGCCAGAACAGGGCAACCGGCCGGTAAACAAATATCTGCCGCCACGGCCAAAATCAGGAACACAAGCCTGCGGGGCCGGCCGTGAGGAAGAATTATCGCTGGTGAAGATGGCTGATACCCCGAAAGCAGACGGTTTTGTGGGCTGGCTGGATTCTGCCTTGTCAAAGCTGGGTTAACAAAGAATAAAAAAACAGCCGTCAACGGCCGTAAGAATTAAGGGTTGATAGGATGCATCCTGCAAAATCAGTTATCTTTTTCACCACCATTTCAGGGGCCGGATTTGGTCTTATTGCTTTATTGGCCCTGACTGCGGGCATGGGGCATATCAGCTGGGACAAAAGCTGGCCATTGGCAGCTGTTGGCCTTGTCCTGGCGGTGGCCGGGCTTGTTTCGTCAACCTTCCACCTGGGTAACCCGCAGCGGGCCTGGCGTGCCTTCAGCCAATGGCAGTCCAGCTGGTTGTCCCGTGAAGGCGTGCTGGCTGTGGTGACCTGCGGGCTGTTCGGGCTGTGGGTTGCGGGCGGCATGACCGGCTATATCCTGCCAAATGAAACCGGCTTTGCGGTCGCCGCCTTATGCGTGCTGACCGTCTTTGCCACAGCCATGATTTATGCCCAATTGCGTCCTGTTCCGCGCTGGCATAGCTGGCTGACCCCGGCCAGCTATCTGGGTTTTGCGCTGTCTTCAGGCATGTTGCTGATGGTTATGCTGCACCCGCATTATGACGGTATGGCAGGTGGCGCGCTGGGTTGTCTTGTGCTGGCCTGGGCGGTTAAGGCGATGTGGTGGTCACGGGCAGCTAAAACAGATGTCCGTTCCAGCGGGTCTGATACCGCAACAGCGACTGGCCTTGCCGGCTATGCGGATATAAAGCTGTTTGAAAAACCGCATATGACAAAAAATTACCTGATGAAGGAAATGGTCTTTGAAGTGGGCCGCAAACATGGCCGAAAATTACGCGTGATTGCGTTATTGCTGGGGGCGGTGATACCTGCGCTATTGTTAGGCCTCAGCCTTGTCATTGGCGGGCATGTGGCGGTGATGGTGCTGGCGGTGGCCGCGCATTTATGCGGGCTGTTTGTTGAACGCTGGCTGTTCTTTGCTGAAGCTGAACATGTGGTGTCTTTATATTACGGCCGGTGAGGGGGACTGCTGCCTTTTATGAGCACTCACAGACGCTGCGCAGTCAGGATAAAGGCAGGTTGGATTGGCGGCTTATACGCTTTAGTTTTTCAATTGGTATAGCTGACTAACCCCGCCCAGCTAGAACGCCGTGCCCGTGATAACGCTGTTTTTTAAAAATACGGTGACGGTTACTTTGTCTGACTTGGTTGAAGCCATGTTTCCTCAGAGCCAGTTCAACAGGATTAAAGGTTAAATTGGCCGCCAATTCTTGCCACGTCCGTCTCTCGGTTCTGAATGGCTGACGCCATATCCACCGAAGCACGCAATACATAACCCAACGCAAATAATATTCGGTCTTCGTTGTTAAGGGCATATGATAACAGCGTAATTCTTTTGCAGATATCTCGCCAGCCTCAAAATCCCTGGCCTATTCCTCTATGCAGGTCAGCCATGATTTTGTGGCTGCCTCCACATTACTTTCAACGTCTGAAAGATAAGGATAGCTGGTGAACACCTCAACCTGGCCGTCTTCGTGGAAAAATACGAAATAGGATTGTCAGCGACATGGGCTTCAAGCGCATGGCGAACAGACTTGCATATCTAACATGTCTTTATGCCTGCCAGTAAGGAGAGCGTCTTGAGACACACGCCAAAAGGCGTAAGTATCAAGACAATTCCCCTTAACAGGAAAGGCTTACCCCTTGCCGCGCCACGGGATGGTTTTATTAATCACCCAGCGCATGATGAGGTCAAACACCAGTCCCAATATTCCCATGATCAAGATGGTCACCCAGATCAGCTCATAGTCTGACACCGTCCGGGCCACATTTTCAATAAAGCCCACACCAGTTGTACCGGCCAGCATCTCAGCTGCCACCAATGTGCCCCAGCACACCCCGATAGCAATCCGGATTCCGGTCAGGATTTCCGGCATTGCATTTGGCAGGATGACATGACGCAGGATTTGATTATCTGTCGCGCCCAAAGAATGCGAGGCACGGATTTTTGAGAGTTGCGTGCCAGATGCACCGGTCCGGGCAGAAATCACCATAATCGCGAAGGCCACCATGAACAGCAAGAAGATCTTGCCATCATCCTGAATCCCGAAAATGGTCAGAATAAGCGGAGCCCAGGCCAGTGGCGGCACAGGACGGTAAAGTTCAATCAACGGGTCAAAGAAGGATTTGAAGAAGCGTGAGACGCCCATATAAATACCCAATGGCACACCCAGCAGAATTCCGAAGCCCATCGCCACAATTACCCGGAACAAAGAATCCCAGATATGGCCGTCCAGCATAGGCACAGAGCCTAAGTAGACTTCGCCTTGCGCAAAGGCCAGCAGTTTGTCTTTATAATTCGGTACAAAGCTGCCATCCGGCTGATGCCGGGCATAGTCACCAGGCAGCATGTCAATCAGACCATCAGGGATTAAGAAGGCCACAACATCGGCCACAGGCAGCCATTTCCACCATAATAAGGTGGTCCCTTTATAGCCGCCGCCCGCCTCCAGGTCAGGATTTGCTAATTTGCCGAAAGTAGCGACAACATCAGTTGGCTTTGGCAGCCAGCGTCCGGGACCCTGTTCAGAACAAATGGTCTTGGATTTGACCACACCTTCGCCAGGGAAGAACACCGCTTCAATGAAGCCAAGGCTGCCCTTGGTGTCGTCAACAGTCCGGTACAGGGTCTGCACAGATGCATTTACCGTATCCAGCGCATCAGCAGGGAATATGGTGCCGTCATCAACACGTTTGTAAATCCGTTCAACGGCCTTGATATAGGCTGCCCGCGCCTTGTCCACAGCCTCATCGCCTGTTGGCTGTTTATTACCCTCTTTCAGGGCAGCGATATCAGCTTTGGTTGCGGCGATCAGCTGGTCAGCTTCAGCAGATTTATTGCGCAGTTTCAAAAAGCGTTTTGCCACATCTTTGATGTCCTGGGATACAGCGTCAAACAGCACCCCCTTAGGCGTCATGGGCAGCAGCCCGATTTCTTCGTCAGCTACCCCCCATTTTGGCTGGGCAAGAGCGTCTGATGTCGGGGTCAGACCGTCATATCCGGCGCTGATTCTGTTGGTGATCTGATCCAGGTCTGCGGCCACCCGGTCTAGAGCGGCAAAGGATTCAGGAGCCTGGTTATCCGGATTTGAAAAAGCAGAGATAATGGCTCTGGTCTGGTCAATGGCGGCTAGCAGGCGGCGTTGTTCTGCAGCAGAAAATACAGCTTCAGGCAAACGTGCTTCAAGCTCATCCAGCTGCTGGACGTTACGGACCACCAATGTGGTCGACTTGTAATAGCGAGACTGCATCGGCAGGGCAGCAGTAATCGGTGACATGGCTTCATCGATTTTTGCCACCTGACACATTTCATTGCCAGCATCAGGGAAATAAGCCCGGCCCATACCCCAGGAAAAATAGAACCAGATCAGAAGCAGAGCCGATACCCCGCATAATGCCCAGTACCAGCCCCCTTTGGTGCGTTCAGGGTCGCCAAATACTTCATCCTTGGCCCGCAGAACAGATTGTTTCAGGCCAATGTAAAGTGAAACACCTAAAGTGACAAACAGGCCGAAAATGATAAAAGCGGCAATCAGCGCGCGTTCTTGTGATAAAAAGTCAAGCACCGCCCATAATCTCCTCTTCCATATCCCAGATCATGGTCAGAATTTCTTCACGGACTGAGCTGAATTCAGGGAGTTTTTTAATCTCGCGCAAAGAATCGGTCAGTCCTTTTTCTGCAAAGGGAAGGTGGTATTCTTTATGAATCCGGCCCGGGCGCGGGGCCATAACAAACAGCCGTTCACCCAACAACAACGCTTCTTCCACAGAATGGGTGATGATCATAATCGTCTTGCCTGTTTCTTTCCAGAGTTCGAGAATCAGAGACTGCATTTTTTCGCGTGTCAGCGCATCCAGCGCACCCAAAGGTTCATCCATCAAAATGACATCAGGGTCATTGACCAGACAACGGGCAAGGGCCACACGTTGCTGCATGCCACCTGACAGCTGATATGTCGGAGTATCGCCAAAGCCCTGAAGGCCAACAATGTCCAGCCATTTCAGGACAAGGGCCTCAGCCTCAGCGTCATTCATTTTTTTCATGCGCAGGCCAAAATCAACATTCTTGGCAACCGGCAGCCATTCAAATAAGGCGCCTTGCTGGAATACCATGCCGCGTTCCACGCCTGGCCCGTCAATAACCTGCTGGCCCAATGACACAGAGCCGCCTGTGGGGTTGATAAAGCCAGCGACCATATTCAGCAAGGTTGTCTTGCCACAGCCTGATGGCCCCAGAACGGACAGTAATTCACCCTGTTTCAGCGTAAAGCTGACATTTTTGAGTGCCTCTACCGCATCACCCGTTTGCGGGTTGGTAAAGGTCATGCACAGATTGTCACAGATTAAGTCTGACATATCCGTCTTGCTCCCCCTTGGAATTCTAGACGTCAGGCAAAGAATAAGGCCCCACGATGCAGGGCCTTATTCCTATCATAATTTAACTTTTATTCCTACTGCAGGAATGAGCCGTCGATCGCAGCGCCAACAGACCCCTTGTAGTTCTTGATGTTTGTCTTCACAAACACTGCACCAAGAGATTCTGCTGCTGCTGCAGCAATCCCGTCATTACCGAAATAATCAGCAGCCTGTTCTGCTACGGTCGGGAACAGGAAACCAGCCATTTGGTTCTGTGTTGTTGTGAAATCCATACCAGCATCGCTTGCCACTTTGCGGATCTGCTCAGGAGTCGCCATCCATGCGGCGTTAGCTTCTTCTGTCACTTCCAGGAAAGAGCTGACCAGCTCAGGATTTTCGTTGGCAAATTTTTCGGTCACAGAAATCACGTCAAATGAGCCGATACCTGCATCTGTCTTCTGTTGGGTTGACATAATAGGCGTACCCACTTCGCCAGCAGCTTTCGCAGATGCACCGCCAAAGATACAGGCCATGTCAACAGATCCGTCAGCCAGAGAAACCGCACCGTCAGGTGGAGCCTGGTCAACAATTGTCATGGTTGATGTGTCTACATTCAGAGCAGCCATCTGTTTGCGGAAAGAGAAGTCAGCCATGGTGTTCAATGGCACAGCAACTGTCTTACCTTCCAGTTCAGATGCGTTAGATGAATCAATGCCCAGGCCGTTTGCAACAAAACAGTCATTTGCTTCATAAACAACAGCCACACCAACCATCTTCAGTGGTGCGCCCTGCTGAATCGCAGTTACGAATGGCGCCAGACCCTGTGAGTAGGCAATATCGATGTCACCTGCCAGCATGGCTTCTGTCATTGCCACACCAGTTGAAAAATCTGTCCAGTTAACGTCAACACCCATAGCTTCGTCGTAAGCCTTGTCGACCTTAGCGATCTGGTTTGGTGTTGCCCATTCCAGGAAGAAAGCGACATTCACGCTGTCTGCGGCCTGTGCAGCCCCTGACAATGTGAGGGCCGCAACGGCTGCTGCCGCTGTCCGTGTGATGAAAGATTTCATAATCCTCTCCATAAACTTGGTTTTTGTCGAAAAACCGTACCATAGGGTGTAGAAAAGACAAACGAATTTTTAGCGAAATATGTGATGAATTTTTGGCAAAAAGCGACCCAAAAACTCACCAAAAAGCAATAAAAATCCTGCCCCAGAAGAGGCAGGTTTTTTGACGAGCGTGTCTGTTGTTCTGATCAGCTTACATGCTGGTCGAGTGTTTTGCGGAATTTGTCAATAATTTCATCAATATGAGTTTTTTCCGCAATAAAGGCAGGGGCTAAAATCCCGTTATCACCTGTGAATTTGACATGCAGACCGTTCCAGAACATGTCTTTCTGCATCTGCGTGCCGCGGCGACCAGGCACCCCATCATGGTGAAGTTCAATCCCCGCCATCATGCCATAGCCGCGCAAATCGGCGACCAGCGGATGATCTTTAAGAGACCAGACCGCATCCAGGAAATAGCCTGACATATCAGCCGCCCGATCAAACAGGCCTTCTTCTTCGTAAATTTTCTGAGTCGCAATCCCTGCAGCACAAGCTGCCGGATGTGCAGAATAGGTATATCCATGGAAGAATTCGATCGCATTTTCAGGCGACGCGTTTGTTACTGTGTCATAAATTTCGTCTTTCACGGCAACCGCGCCCATTGGGATCGCCCCGTTGGTCAGGGCTTTGGCCATAGTGATGATGTCTGGTGTGACGTCATAGCTTTGCGAGGCAAACGCATTGCCGGTTCGGCCAAAGCCGGTGATGACCTCGTCAAACACCAGCAAAATGCCATGTTCGTCACAAATTTCGCGCAGACGCTGAAGATAGCCTTGCGGGGGTACCAATGTCCCGGTTGAGCCTGCAATTGGCTCAACAAAAACAGCGGCAATGGTTGAGCCGCCATAGGTTTCACAAATACGGGTCAGATCTTCAGCCAGTTCAGCACCTGTTGCCGGCTGGCCTTTGGTGAAGCCCTGTTCCGGGGTATGGGTATGACGCATAGTCACAATATTTGGCAGCGTGACCGGGAAGGTTTCTCTGTTCTTCACCATGCCTGCCAGTGAGACACCACCCATGTTTACGCCATGATAGGCCCGCTCGCGGCTGACAAAGCGCAGACGCTGAGACTGGCCATTGGCGCGGTGATAAGCCATGACAATTTTCATCGCTGTTTCAACTGACTCAGAGCCAGAATTCACAAAAAACACATGATTCAGCGGATCCGGCAAGATGCGGGCCACACGAGAGGCCAGTTCAAATGAACCCGGATGGCCCAGCTGGAAGTGCGGTATGTAATCATTATCCAGCATCTGTTTATACACAGCCTCGGCAATTTCCCGGCGCCCATGACCAGCAGGGGTGCAGAACAGGCCTGAAGAGCCGTCGATTAATTGACCGCCTTTGTAATCCCAGCAATACATGCCTTCTGATTTGACCACCAGGCGTGGATTCGTTTTAAAATCACGGTTACCTGAAAATGGCATCCAGTGATTTTCAAGTGAGTTAATATCAAATGGCATAACATGTTCTCCCTACAAGATCCGCCAAGCAAAACGGAGCTCCCCAAAATCGACCTCCACTAAGGGGGAAGACGGGCAGCTTTGTCAAATCAAATGCGCACATCTTTGTCGGCTAAGCGACATCCCGCCAGCCCACTATATGTGGCCTATGATAACGGCGTTAATCCATGTATGAAAAGAGCCAGGAACGAGACGATTTCACGGGGCGGAATGAGAGATGAAGTTTCGGTTGTTCTTTTGCTGAAAATCTCCTATGACAGGCGTGTTACATTCGGGGGCCGCGCTGTAGCAGGCCTGATTTACTGGGAAGGAATAGCCAGATGAAAATGACCACTGAAGAAGCCTTTGTAAAAGTACTGCAACGACATGGGATTGAGCATGCGTTTGGGATTATCGGGTCAGCAATGATGCCGATTTCAGATTTGTTTCCGCAAGCTGGGATCACCTTCTGGGATGCTGCGCATGAGTGTAATGCGGGCATGATGGCTGATGGCTATACACGTGCTTCTGGCAAGGTCTGTATGATGGTTGCCCAGAACGGCCCGGGGATCACCAATTTCGTTACACCAGTGAAGACTGCTTACTGGAACCACACGCCCTTGCTGTTGGTCACACCACAGGCGGCAAATAAAACAATCGGGCAGGGTGGCTTCCAGGAAGTTGAACAGATGGCCCTGTTTAAAGATATGGTCTGCTATCAAGAAGAGGTGCGTGACCCGTCACGTGTGGCCGAAGTTCTGAACCGGGTGATCACACAAGCGATTCGTCTGAGCGCCCCTGCACAGATTAATATCCCACGCGATTTCTGGACCCAGGTGGTGGATATTAACATCCCTGAAATCCTCAGCTTTGAACGTCCAGGCGGGGGTGATGATGCCATTTCACAAGCCGCTCAGCTGCTCAGCGAGGCTGAGTTTCCTGTGATTTTGAACGGGGCTGGTGTTGTTATTGGCGGTGCGATCCCTGCGTCTATGGCGCTGGCTGAACGGCTGGATGCGCCGGTTTGCTGTGGTTATCAGCATAATGATGCTTTTCCGGGCTCTCATCCCCTGGCCGTCGGGCCGTTGGGCTATAACGGCTCGAAAGCCGGTATGGAGCTGATCGCGAAAGCAGATGTTGTGCTGGCTTTGGGCACACGCCTGAATCCCTTTTCTACCCTGCCAGGTTATGGCATTGATTACTGGCCAAAAGACGCCAAAATCATTCAGGTCGACATTAACCCTGACCGTATCGGCCTGACCAAACCTGTATCAGTTGGGATTGTTGGTGATGCAAAGAAAGTTGCTGAATCGCTGTTAGCCAAGCTGGGCCCTCAGGCTGGTGAAAAAGGCCGGTCAAGCCGGACAGCTGTTATTGCCAAGACCAAATCTGCGTGGGCACAGGAATTGACCAGCCTGGATCATGAGGATGATGATCCGGGCACAACCTGGAATGAGCGGGCCCGCACAAGAGAGCCAGGAAAGATGAGCCCGCGTATGGCATGGCGTGCAATTACGTCAGTGTTGCCAAAGGATGCGATTATCAGCTCTGACATCGGCAATAACTGTGCAATCGGGAACGCCTATCCAACTTTTGAAGAAGGGCGCAAATATCTGGCCCCTGGCTTGTTTGGTCCATGCGGTTATGGCTTCCCGGCCATTTGCGGGGCAAAGATTGCGCAGCCTGATGTGCCTGTTGTCGGTTTTGCCGGTGATGGCGCTTTCGGGATTTCAATGAATGAAATGGTGTCTGTCGGACGTGATGAATGGCCGCCCATCACCATGATCATTTTCCGCAATTACCAGTGGGGGGCTGAAAAGCGCAACACAACATTGTGGTTCGAAGATAATTTCGTCGGCACCGAGCTGGATACAGATGTGACGTACGCCGGTATTGCCCAGCAGTGCGGTGTGAAAGGCGTCCAGGTTAATGGTATGGACGCGCTGTCTGATGCGCTGGATAAGGCAATTGAAGACCAGATGAAGAACAACACAACAACCTTTATCGAAGTTGTGCTGAATCAGGAACTGGGTGAGCCGTTCCGCCGTGATGCGATGAAAAAGCCCGTTGCGGTAGCAGGTATTGACCCTGCTGACTTCCGCCCACAGCAGCCGATCCTGTAAGGCCAGCCTGGGCTGTGTCCGCAGGATTTATCAATAAGGTTAAGGCGGCCTGTCCGCCTGACCTGCTGAACCGGGCGAAGGCGCGGGATAAGTGCCGTTTGCTGGTGGTTCGTGCATCCGCGCCCCTGCCAATGCAAGCGTCGTTTGATGCGGTACAGGCCGGTATTGCTGAGCCAGTTCTGGTGGGCGAGCCTCAAAAGATCAAGGCTGAGGCAGATAAATTAGGCTGGGATGTTCATAATGATATGATTGTCCCTGCTACCGGAGAGGCAGAAGCTGCGGCCGTTTCTGCTGATCTGATCCGGTCAGGTCTTGCCGGCGACAGCCCTGCCATAGGGGCGGTTATGAAAGGCCAGCTTCATACTGATGTCTTTATGGGCGCGCTGCTGGATAAAACAGTCGGGCTGCGCACAGGCGGCCGATTGGTGCATTTGTTTGCGATTTTCCCGCCTGACGGTTCTGCGCCTGTGCTGGTGTCTGATGCGGCCGTCAATGTCAGCCCTGATGACAAAACCAAACAGCAGAGCATGGCTGAAATGGTGCGACTTTCAACCTTGATTGGTCAGGATAGAGCCCGTCTGGCTGTACTGTCAGCTACAGAAACGCCCATTGACAGCATGCCTGCCTCACAAGAGGCTGCACGGCAAGCAGACTGGGCGCGTGATAACTTAAGCGGGGCAGATATTTCCGGGCCCCTGTCACTTGATCTGGCTCTGTCAGAAGCCTCTGTTGCATTAAAGGGCCTAACAGATGATCCGGTTGCCGGCCGTGCCAATTGTTTTCTGATGCCTGAAATAGTCGCTGGCAATCTTCTGTATAAGGCTTTTGTGTATCTGGGCGGCGGTTGTGCGGCCGGGATTGTTGTTGGCGGGTCCATACCTGTACTGCTGACCAGCCGGGCCGACCCCCCTGAAGCACGGCTGGCGTCAATCGCGCTGGCCGCCGTTGCCAGATAGAGGGTGTTTTCCGGCTGAGGAAGATAAGTCCTGTGCTGGCGCGAAGATTTCTCTGAATAAAGCATGGATAATCGTTGGTGATAACGCCACTGATATAATAAATACAGCGGCAATCGGATGCCCAGTCCAAATGGCAAAAACGGCAGCCCCGGTGAGTGAAAGAGAGACTAAAGTACTTCCTCTGATCCGTCTGGTATCATTTTTCAGTGATTCCATTTCCTGCTGATGAAGCAGGCTTTGTTTTTGTTCAGCCATAGTCAGAAAGCGATCTGCACTTCCGGGAAGCAGTTTTTCATAACCTTCGGCCATGTCAGCAGAGGGCACAGGTCCAGAATAAGACGATTTTACCCTGAGCAAAGTAGTTTCCACCCTGCTCAGTTGTTGCAGTAATTCTCCGTCAAGGTCTGCGTTCTTTTCAGAAGATTTCTTAATAAATGTTTTGCGGGCTGGCTGTTTCTTTTTCGTCTTTGCAATTTTTCAACCTCGTTCTGCTCTTCGCAAAATGAGCAGCGAGCACAGCTTCAAGGTCTGTTATGGCTTCCTGCATTTTGGCTTTCTGGTCTTCCTATTCTTGGCGGAAGTCCTCAGCCATATCCGGATATATGGCCGCACATGCTGCCATAAAAGAAGAGGCGATACCGTTATAGCAATTTTTATTGAACTCTTCTTCAGATGGCACTTTATGCAGGTCAATCTCATCAGGCATGAGATGTATTGAGGCCAGCTCATCAAAAAATTTGCGTTAAAAAAGCATATTTGTTTTTCCGTTATTCAGCGTTCAAGAAGAAAACTGCCGGACGCAACACAGGCAAGCCACAACTTATTCTAGGAAAGATATCCTCCTCTAACTCCTATAGGCGAAAAGAATGTACCCTTTGTTTGCGCCTGTCAAGGTGAAGGAAGGGCACGAGGGTGTGCCCTTACCCTTTCATTCGCTCACCAGTTGGATCATATAGCGGCTTCAAGCTGGCTTTGGCGGCACAAATCTGGCCTGCAACATCAATTTCATAGGTTGAGCTAAGCATATCGCTTGCGCTTTCCCCTGCCGTGCAAGAGACATAGCCAAGCCCGATAGCACTACCCAAATGATGGCCATAATTGCCAGAGGTGAGATAGCCTGTAATTTCGCCATCACGCAGAATAGGCTCATTATGATAGAGCAGGGGCTGGTTGTCCTCCAGCTGGAACTGGACCAGACGTTTGCTGAGGCCCGATTCCCGTTTTGCCAGCACAGCATCCCGGCCGATAAACTGGCCCAGCTGCGAGACAGGCTTGTCTGTCTTCACCGCGAAGCCAAGCCCGGCTTCGAGAATATGATCCTCATCAGAGATGTCATGTCCGAAATGGCGGAAGGCTTTTTCGATACGGCAGCTGTCCAGAACATGCAATCCGGCAAGAGATAATCCATGTTCCTGGCCGGACTGCCAGACCGCATCAAAGACATGCTCGGCCAGCTCTGCGGACACATACAGCTCCCAGCCCAGCTCGCCCACATAAGAGACGCGATGCGCACGGGCCACAGCCTGGCCTATATAGATGTTCTGGGCCCGGCCAAAGCCGAAATCAGCATTATCAAGAGACTGGTCAATGACAGGTTGCAGCACAGAGCGTGCGTTTGGCCCCATTACCGCGATGACTGCCTCATTCACAGTCATATCGACGGCCACGCATTGCGCATGTTCGGGGATATGACGTTGCAGCCAGCTCATCTCGCGCCGGATGGTGGCAGCAGGGGTGACAACCAGAAATTCGTCTGATGAGAGGCGGGTAACCGTCACATCAGCTTCGATGCCGCCAGCTTCATTCAGCCATTGTGTATAGACAATACGGCCAGGTTCAACCGCCACATCATTTGCGCAGACCAGCTGCAGGACTTTTTCTGCATCACGGCCGATCACCCTGATTTTGCCAAATGTGGACAAATCAAACAGCCCAGCTGTTTCGCGCACAGCCTTATGTTCAGCAGCAGCATAGTCAAACCAGTTCTGGCGGCCCCAGCTATATTCATATTCAGCTGTTTTGCCTTGCTCAGCTTCGCTTTTCGGCAAGAACCAGTTGGCCCGCTCCCAGCCGTAAAGTTCGCCAAAACAAGCACCATTTTCAGCCAGCTTGTGATGCAGAGGCGTGCGGCGCAGACCGCGGGCAGAGGCAAATTGCCGGTAAGGATAATGGTCAGCATAGAGAAGACCAAGTGTTTCGGTCACTCGTGCAGACAGATAATGACGGTTTGCCTGGAAGGGGTGCATACGCCGGATATCCACATCCCAGATATCCATTTGCGGGCGGCCTGTATCCATCCATTGGGCCAGCGCCATTCCGGCCCCGCCTGCGGACTGGATGCCAACCGAATTAAATCCGGCCGCAATATAGAAGTTACCCAGTTCCGGGGCTTCGCCCAAGAGATAGCGATCATCTGGTGTGAAGCTTTCCGGACCGTTAAAAAAGGTCTGAATGCCGGTTGTCTCCAAAAGTGGCAGACGCGCTGTCGCGGTTTCCAGAATCGGCATGAAATGGTCGAAATCATCAGGCAGGGTAGTGAATTCAAAATCCTCTGAAATCCCGTCACCGCCCCAGGGCTTGGCCACAGGTTCAAATGCGCCCAGCAACAGCTTGCCCGCATCCTCTTTATAATAGGCACATTCATCTGGTACACGCAGAACAGGCAGATTACGCTGAAGCCCGTCAATCTGTTCAGTGACAATATAGAAATGCTCACAGGCATGAAGCGGGACAGTGACACCTGCCATCTGGCCAATTTCGCGGGCCCACATCCCGCCGCAATTCACCACATAGTCAGCCGTGATGTCACCCTGATCTGTTGATACGCCCGTGACAACAGGGCCGCTGGCCCCCTGTTTTTTGTGAATGGCGGTGACTTTCACCCCTTCGATGATTTTTGCGCCTTTTGCCCGTGCCCCTTTTGCCAGAGCCTGGGTGATATTCACAGGATCAGCCTGGCCGTCCTTGGCCAGATACACCCCGCCCTTGCTGTCTTCCACATTCAGGCCCGGATAACGCGCTGCGATATCAGCAGGGCTGATTTCGTCAATCTCTACACCAAAGGCGCGAGCCATAGCCGCGCCCCGGCGCAGCTCTTCCATCCGCGCGTCTGTCAGCGCAACCGTAATCGAACCGTTTTGACGGAAGCCTGTGGCGACGCCGGTTTTTTCTTCTAAGCTGGCGTAAAGTTCTTGTGAATATTTGGCCAGACGGGTCATGTTCTGGGTTGCGCGCAGCTGAGCAATCAGACCAGCTGCATGCCAGGTGGTCCCGCAGGTCAGTGATTTGCGTTCCAGCAACACAATGTCTGTCCAGCCCAGCTCAGCCAGATGATAGGCCACTGAGCAGCCGACAACGCCGCCGCCAACAATAACAACACGGGCCTGTGAAGGAAGAGATTTATCAGCCATCATAACTATCCTTTCAAGAGTAGGTTGTCTTTATCGTAAGAGGCTTGTGTATGGGCGATAATGCGGGCATTGCGCATACGTCCCACCACTTCAACAGACAGCTCGCGGCCGATTGTGGTGTCTTCTCCGGCTTCCAGAACAGCCAGCGCCAGTGATGTGCGGGTCCGGTGCCCATAGCCGCCAGACAGCACGAGCCCTGCAATGTCTGTACCGCTGTCATCTGTAAAGACAGAGGAAAGATACACAGCTTCGCCAAAACCGACACCATCTTCTGCATCATCCAGTGCGAGTGTGACAAACTGGCGACGCGGCCCTTCTTTTAATTCAGCCAGCGCGTCACGCCCGACAAAATTTTCTTTTGACAAATGCACCCAGCGGCCAAGACCGCAATCATACATGCTGTAATCAGAGGTCAGGTCACCTTTCCAGGACCGATATCCTTTTTCAAGGCGCATACTGTCAAGAGCCAGCATACCAAATGGTTTTAACCTGACATCAGCCCCGGCGGCAAACAGCGCGTCATAAACGGCCTCTGTTTCGCTGACAGGCAGGTGCAGCTCCCAGCCCATCTCGCCAGTGAAAGAAACGCGCAGGGCTGTCATCGCCACACCAGCAACGGTTACAGACCGGTGCGTCAGCCACGGGAAAGCATTATTTCCGAAATCATCATCTGACAGGCTGGAGAGCAGGTCACGCGAGCGCGGACCGGTTACCAGCAATGTTGAATAGTCACGGGTTTCATCTGTCAGCGTAATCGTGCTGCCTTCAGGCAGAGCCGTGCTGAGCAAATCACGATCATGCCAGTAAGCGCCCGCCCCGAAAATCAGCCAGAATTCGTCCTCAGCAAAGCGGCTGATGGACATCTCTGACAAGATTTTACCCTTCACAGAAGCAAAGTAGCCCAGCCCTGTGCGGCCAATGGCAGGCAGTTTGTTTGTCATCAGCCCGGACAGCCAGTCTGCGGCACCTGCCCCGGACAGGCGTGTGCGGGAAAAGCCAGGCAGGTCCAGAACACCCACATGTTCGGCCACATGGCGGCATTCAGCGCCCACAATGTCAAAGAAAGGCTGGCGATCATAGCTGTCCACCTGAGCAGCTTCAAACCCGTCAGGCGCGTAATAATCAGCCCGCTCCCAACCACCATAAGATCCCATCACACCGCCATCATCCAGATGACGCTGATATAAAGGCCCGGTTTTGGCCGGCCGCCCATCATCCCACTGGATCTGCGGGAAATGGATCGCATATTCATGGCTGTAAACCTCAATCGCTTTGGCTTTTGTGTAGACCGCGTCCACATGATCTGTGAAGCGGCGCGGATCTACCGCCCAGGCATCAGTTTCCGGCTCACCATGAACGATATATTCAGATAATAGCTTGCCTGCCCCGCCAGACTGGACAATGCCAAAGGTGAAGACACAGGCTTCATAAGCGTTTGGCACGCCTGGCATCGGCCCGATTAAGGGCAGCCCGTCCGGTGTGTAAGGAATTGGCCCGTTCACCACACGGGTAATGCCGCCTGACCCCAGGATCGGTACACGTGCACAAGCATCCTCAATATACCATTCAAGCCGGTCCAGATCGTCGGGATAAAGCTGGAAGGAGAAATCTTCTGGCATCGGGTCAGAGGCGTCTGTCCAATGTGCCCGGCAGTGTTTTTCATATGGGCCGAGCAGCAGCCCGTCTTTTTCCTGACGCAGATAATAAGAGCTGTCCGGGTCACGCAGCAGCGGCAGCTTTTTGTCCAGGGCGGTTAGTTCCGGAATGGCTTCAGTAATCAGATATTGGTGGGCCATAGACACACAAGGCACATCACGGCCAAACATGGCGCCTAATTCAGCTGCTCGGTAACCAGCCGCATTCACCACAATATCCGCTTTGATCATGCCGTTTGGCGTGGACAGCTCCCACAAGTCATTTTTACGGGCCACAGCCGTCACCGGACAGAAACGGATGATTTTAACACCCATATCCCGTGCGCCTTTTGCATAGGCTTGGGTTAATTGAGCCGGGTCAATGTCGCCATCATAGGTATCCCACAATCCGCCTTCCAAATCATGGGTTTCCAGAAACGGATAAATATCCTTCATCTCGGCATTGGTCATCATTTCCATTTCAAAGCCCATCTGGCGGGCCATTGAACGAACATGAGCAAATTCTTCCATCCGCTGGCGGGTATGAGCCAGACGAACAGAGCCGGTGACATGGTAATTCATGGGGTAATCGGTCAGCTCGCCCAGCTGGCGGTACAGCTCGCACGAATAATGCTGCATTTTCATCACAGTCCAGGAACCAACATAGTTCGGACAGTTACCGGCCGCATGCCATGTGGAGCCAGAGGTTAGCTCATTCTTTTCCAGAAGAACCACATCTGACCAGCCTTCACGGCCTAAATGCCAGGCAATGGAACAGCCAACCGCGCCGCCACCAATGATCACCACACGGGCATGAGACGGCAGGGCAGAGGTGGAAGACGGCTGTTCTGTTTGGTTATGATCTGACATGGACTTGTTCCCCTGAATAAATGTCGCGGCAAATGTATGATTGAGCCTGGTCAACCTAATGGTAATTTCGGCAGAATACCAATGTTTTGATCAGGAGAAATTGTCAAATCGCGAAAAGAAATCGTCTGCACAAGACACAGCGGGAATGAACAGTGCTGAGCGCTGCTTGCGAGGGGCATCAGCCCTTGTTAGGCTGGCCATGCGGAGGATCAGAAAAAAGAGGCAAGGCAGATGCATACGATTGGGCTGCTCGGCGGGATGAGCTGGCAAAGCACAACCAGCTATTATCAGCTGATTAATGAGGGCGTGCAGGCCCGGTTAGGCGGGTTACATTCCGCACCGTTACTGATCTATTCGTTTGATTTCGCTGAAATTGAAACATTGCAGATGGCCGGACAATGGGATGCGGCCGGCCAGATGCTGGCCAGACAAGCTGTGCGCCTGGAGGCGGCAGGAGCAGAAGCCATCATTTTGGCTACAAATACCATGCATAAGCTGGCCGATTATATTACTGATGCGGTCTCTGTGCCTTTGCTGCATATTGCAGAGGCCACGGCTGACGCCATTCTGACCAGTTCATCGCGCCAGCCCTTGTTACTGGCGACCGGTTTTACCATGGAGCAGGATTTCTACACCGGTCCGCTGGGAGCGAAGCTGGCTGGGGCAGGCGGGGCGGTTCATGTGCCTGATGCGCACAGACGGAAACGGATTCATGATGTGATTTACGATGAGTTGTGCCGCGGCGTGATTTCAGAGGCGTCACGCTCAGCTTATCAGCAGATCATTGCTGCCGAAGCAGCAGAAAAAGGTTGTGACAGCGTCATTTTGGGCTGTACTGAGATTGGCTTGTTAATCAGCCAGCAGGATACAAGCCTGCCTGTGTTTGATACCACCGCCCTGCATTGTGAGCGCGCTGTTTCATTTATCTGTTCAGATCAGACCGTATGATGAGGCGATGCTTGCCAAAGCCCGGGCAGGCAGGTACATCTTTTCCATCCTATTCAGAGCTAAAGAGAAGACAAATAGATCATGTCAGAACTGAGAATCGCCATTGCTGGCCTGGGTGTTGTTGGTGCAGAGACCGCGCTTCAGCTGGTGACAGCAGCGGATAATTTATCGGCCCGGGCAGGGCGGCCGCTGCGGTTGGTGGCGGTCAGTGCCCGCAGTCAAAAAGATCGCGGATTTGACGCAGCAGGTCTGGATTTTGAAGCAGACGCATGTGCACTGGCGGCCCGTGATGATGTGGATGTGGTGGTTGAGCTGATCGGTGGGTCAGATGGTGTTGCCTGTGAGCTGGTTGAAGCCAGCCTGAGCGCAGGTAAACATGTTGTGACTGCTAATAAGGCGCTGATCGCCCATCATGGCCAGAGGCTGGCCGGGCTGGCCGAACAATATGGGGTACGGCTGAAGTTTGAGGCAGCTGTGGCCGGCGGTATCCCGGCTTTAAAACTGTTGCGTGAAGGGCTGGCCGGGAACGAGATTAAGCGGGTGACAGGAATCCTGAACGGGACTTGTAATTATATTTTATCTGAGATGACACAGACAGGCCGCGGATTTGATGATGTGCTGGCAGAAGCCCAGGAAAAAGGCTATGCCGAGGCTGATCCCAGCTTTGATGTGGATGGTGTTGATGCTGCGCATAAGCTGTCAATTCTGGCCGCATTGGCTTTTGCAGAACAGATTGATTTTGATGCGGTTCAGGTAAAGGGTATCCGCCAGATAACAGATACAGATATCGCCTATGCAGGAGAGCTGGGCTACATCATTAAGCTGCTCGGCCATGCTGAACCTCAGGCACCGGCAACCGTGCAGCCTTGTCTGGTCGCAAAAACCGGCCAGCTGGCGCAGATTGGCGGTGCATTGAATGCAGTGGAATTCCGGGCTGAACCTGTACAGACTATTTTATGTACAGGGCCTGGGGCCGGGGCCGGGCCAACCGCCTCAGCAGTGCTGGCAGATCTGATTGATGTGGCATCTGTTCGCGGCGGGTTGCCGTTTGGCATGCGGGTCGGCCAGCTGACCAAAGCCGAACCAAAGACGGACAGGCTGGCCAGACGGTTTTACCTGCGGCTGATGGTGACCGATGAAACAGGCGTGTTGTCAGCTGTGACCGCTATTCTGCGTGATCAGCAGATCTCAGTTGAATCCATGCTGCAGAAAAGTCAGTCAGATGATGCCCCGGTGGCACTTGTTCTGACCACGCACCCGACCGAACAGGGCCAGATTCAGGCCGCCAGTGATATTTTGTCTGCAGCCCGTTTTGTGTCAGGCGAAGTGCTTGCCTTGCCCATTATTGATGAGGCGTGACCTGATGTGCCCGCCGAAGAGATGATGACCGTTTTGGCTGCAGATCACTCTCTTTCAGGGGCCAGGTGGCAGGCTGTCATATCTGTTCGTTCAGAGGCGGATACCCGCCGGATGGCCGCCTTATTCGAAGACCGCCTCGGCTTTCCTTTTGCCTTATGCTGGCATCTGGCCAGCTTGGGGGTAGAGGCAGATGCACTTGATGCGTTTTTAGACCCGAAGCTGCGCACCAGCCTGCCCGATCCGTCTGTGATGCGGGATGCGGACCGAGCCATAAATTTAATAACTGACATTATAAAATCAAAACAACCTATTGGTTTATTTGGTGATTATGATGTTGATGGCGCCTGTTCCGCAGCCATGTTCAGGGTGATTTTAGGGGCATTTGGTGTGCCGGTCTGGTGTCATATACCAGACCGGTTTACCGAAGGGTATGGGCCTAATCTGGCGGCGCTGAAGGCGCTGAAAGCCCAAGGGGCAGAGCTGATCTTAACCGTGGATTGCGGGATCACCGCGCACGAACCTCTGGCTGCTGCGGCTGAAGAAGGAATGAGGGTGATCGTGATTGATCATCATAAAGCTGGTGTGACTCTGCCTCAGGCTGAAGCGGTGGTGAACCCGAACCGGCTGGATGATGACAGCGGGTTAGGCCATTTATGTGCAGCAGGTGTGTGTTTTCTGGTCTTGGCTGGTGTGGTGCGGGCCTGCCGCGTGCAGGGACTGACCCCTGAGGGTGGCCAGATGCCAGATTTAATGGGCGTGCTGGATTTAGTTGCGCTGGCCACTGCCTGTGATGTAGTGCCCTTAACAGGGGTCAACCGGGCCTTTATCAAACAAGGGCTGAAAGTGTTGGCGCGGCGCGGTAATGAGGGCTTGCGCGCGTTAATGGATGTGGCGCGTCTGGAACACCCGCCGACAATGCATACGCTGGGCTTTGTGCTGGGCCCGCGTTTGAATGCGGGCGGGCGTCTGGGCCGGTCTGACTTAGGCGTACAAATCCTGACCAGTACTGACAGCGATATAGCAGAGACACTGGCGCTGCAGATTGACCAGCTGAACACAGACCGGCGTGCCGAAGAAGCCGCGGTGCGCGCCGCCGCTGAGCAGATGGCAGAAGACAAACTGGCGGCCAATCCTGATCTGCCGGTGCTGGTGCTGGCGCAGCGCGGCTGGCATGAAGGGGTCATCGGGATTGTGGCCGGAAGGCTGAAAGATGCTTATCACCGGCCTGTGGTTGTGATTGCCATTGATGAGGCCGGGTATGGTAAAGGGTCGGCCCGGTCGGTTGCCGGTTTTTCCATTGGCGATCAGATATTGGCAGCGCGGCAGGACGGTTTGCTGAAGACAGGCGGCGGACATGATATGGCGGCCGGGCTGGGGCTGCATGAGGACCAGATTGACGCCTTTGAAGCCTTTGTTGTGGGCCGCGCCCGCCAGCTGTTTTCCGGCGTCCCCCAACGTGTGTTCAGCTATACCCATTCTGTGTCTGTGGCAGGCTGTATATCAGGTCTTGTTGACGGGCTGGAGGCGGTTGGCCCGTTCGGGGCCGGCCATGCAGAACCGCGCTTTGTGCTTACCCATTGCCGGCTGAAAGCTTTGCGCTGGATCGGCAAGGATAAGGCGCATTTATCGGTGCAGCTGGATGATGGCACGGCCGCACCCTTGCGGGCAGTGGCGTTTTCGGTGGCCGGCACAGCGCTTGGCCAATATCTGGCTGCAACGCCTGATCCCGGGCCGGTTCAGGTTCTGGGCCGGGTACAAAAAGACAGCTTTCGCGGCGGCAATGCGGTGCAGTTTTTAATCGAGGATATTGCGCTGAGCCCGGTCTAGCAGCAAAGGGCGGGCAATTTGCCGGTTATTTTCCGGCATCCGGTTTTTTTTTGGCTCGTCAGGCTTGATTTTACCTCAGCAGTTGGATAGATAAACATGCATACCGCTTGCGTCCCGTTCGTCTAGTGGTTTAGGACACCGCCCTTTCACGGCGGCAACACGGGTTCGAATCCCGTACGGGATGCCATCATTTCCATGGTAATTCAGTACTTTATGGCGATTCTGGCAACGATTTTGTTGCCAGTTTTTCGCGCCCTATTTTTTTCCGAAATATTTGCTGGCTGACCTGACCGCAACACAACTTGCGTTTCTTTAACACACTCAGGAAACGAACTATCATTTTTCTGAGAAATTACCGTCGGACATTCATAGAAATTTATCCGCGTCCAAAATGCCTAGCGCTGAAAACTCTGTATCGGTTCAAAATATAGCTGTGATCTGATGATCAAATTATCTATTTGATAAAGATAGTGACTATTTTAATCAATTTTGATGGTTCAAAATTTATCAAATGTTTAATAAACTCATGCAAATAATATAATGATAATTCACGTTATGGCATTGTTTGAGATGCCGTATTGCACTGAGGATAATTTCGATGCGTAACATTCTTTTAGTAATTACAGTTTTACTGTTCTCATCTTCGGTGGACGCGCAAATTAAATGGAATAACCCATCGAGTAAGAAATCTGAAGTGCCATTAATTACACCGGAAGATTCGAATTTAGAATTTGTTAGACGTGATATTATTTTCAAGAAAGTAAAGAGGCATCGTTCAAGTGTTGCCGGCGAAGACGGTGCGATGACTGTAAAAGGTTTTCCTGGGTTCGAAAAAGAGATTATCCACCGATTTCAAACTATTCACGGTGAATGTGCAAACAACGACTGGGATTGTAGACCTGAGAATGTTGAAACATATCATACGAGAAGTGAAGTAAGCCACCCTAGTGAATATAGGGATTTTGCTACAATTGGTGATACAACGACTCTGAGTTATGAGGTCTATATCGCGAAGAACCCAACGGTAGCTCACCTTGCGGTTTATGATGATTGGTTCAACTTGGGACAGCTTCATGGTTCTGGTGATGAGGATGTTCCAATTTCTATCGCTGTTGCGAATTATGATAAGCGCCACAAGATAGTTGATGAAAACGGTAAATTGACTAGTCGCACTCTCCAGCCTGGAAGTCTTGCGTTATATTTACGTTCGATTGTTTTCAAACAGGGTTACCGAAACCACAGTTTCAAATCTGCTGTAGTGCTTGCTGAGAAGGGCGAATATGAAAATCGATGGATTCGTATAGACATGGAAATCCATTGGCAACAGGACGAAACTGGAAAACTTCTAGTCAAGATGAATGGCAAGCCTGTATTTGAATGTACGGGATGTGTAACTGCTCCCCGACACCCTCTAGTTGGAATGATGGACGGAGTTAAGCAACCGATTGGATTTAACCTGAAGTGGGGTATTTATAGCTGGCGTCGTCAGGGGGATGACTTCAATCGCAACAGGGATACGCTACCTCCCACTGTCGTCGCCTACTACAAAAATGTGAGTTGGGACAACCGTTAACCCCACCCAAATCAAATTACGGGTGCCATTTGTGTCTTGTTATTTGAAGGCGATTATGAAAGTTCTCATGGACCTTAAGAAGCTGTCCATGTTGTCATGACAAATATCGCGTAAGTAATTGAAATAATGAAAAATAAACCACCTACGGGATGCCATTTTTCCGGCAGATTGTATGACAGGCGTGCTGTTCAGGCAGGGCCTCCAATGGTTTATTGTGCGGCGTTCTTCAGCCTCTGCAGCACTTTTGTGCCGGTTAATTTTCCACTCAATCTGGCCAGATCATACGGGGTTTCACCATCCAGCCCTCTGGCCCTGGCGTTGGCACCTGCGTTCAGCAAAGCTGTGATGGTTTCTGAATTGCCATTGCCCGCCGCATAATGAAGGGGGGTGCCGGCCAGCCTGTTCCGCGCTTCACGATTTGCCCCGGCCTTCAGCAAGGTGGTAATGGTTGGCGCATTCCCCCTGATCGCGGCCAGATGTAAAGGCGTGCTGTTGTTTTTTGTTCTGACCTCAACATCTGCCCCGGCTGCAAGCAGGGCTGAAACAGCCTCTGTATTGCCGGATAATGCGGCGAAATGAAGAGGGGACAGGCTGTCTGTTGTCCGGGCATGCAGGTCTGCCCCTTTGTCGATTTCTGTGTTTATGCCCTGTGCTGTGGCGGTTTGCATAAAGCCATAATCACATAAGCGCAGACAATCGCCCGCAGATGCGGGAAAAGCAAACAGGGTGAATAAGATGAGAGCAAGGATAAAGCGGGGCTGTGTCATAGCATGGCCTCAGCAATCTAAGTTATCTGGCCTGTTCAGGGTACCGCGATTAACCTTTTGTACCAAATCTGGTGTTTTGTTTGGCCCGTTGAAGCTTCGGGCTTGAATTCTGGGCTGACAGCGATAGGCTGAAGCGGCGAACGGCAACTCCGTCAAGTGAAAGGCTGAAGTCTTGCGTGAACCAGATCTTTGTGCGCCGCCCCTGGCGGTGACAGCACAGCCGAAACACCGCCTGCCGACAGGGACATGTGATTGTCATTTTCATATTTTTGACGGCCCTTCGGTTCAGGTGACAGACAGAAGCTATACCGCGCCGCCCGCATCGCTTGCCGCTTACAGGCAGCTGCAGAAGACGCTGGGGGTGCAGCGCAGTGTAATTGTTCAGCCCAGTGTTTATGGCGCAGATAACCGGACCACGGTTGAGGTGTGTAAGTCAGATCCGCATATGCGGGCTGTGGTGGTGGTCGATGAAGCGGTGTCAGATCGCGAGCTGCGCAGCTTTGCTGAGGCCGGGGTGGTCGGCTGCCGCGTCAATATGCTTTTCAGCAGCGGGGTACATTCCGGCACATTGGATCAGCTGGCCAGGCGTATTGCGGATTTTGGCTGGCATATCCAGATATTGGCGGATGTCACCCAGCTGGAGGAGCTGGAAGAGGTTGTTGCCCGCCTGCCGGTACCAGTTGTGTTTGACCATATGGGCCATATGCCCGCGCATTCCAAGGTCAGCCATCCGGCGTTTCAGCGGTTTTTGGGGCTGTTGGCTGAGGGGCGGATCTGGGTCAAATTATCCGGGGCTTACCGGGTGACCGCCCGCAAAGGCAGAATTTATGATGATGTGGGGGAAATTGTATCTGCGCTGGTGTCTGCCAATCCAGACCATCTTGTCTGGGGCAGTGACTGGCCGCATCCGAAAATTCCGGGGCCTATGCCAGATGATACAGATTTGCTGAACCAGTTTTTTGACTGGATTCCGCATGCGGCGCATCAGCGACATATTTTTGTGCATAATCCAGCCCTGTTTTACGGGTTTGAAGCAAACAGGAAAGAGATATGAGCAAGACATCGCCTGTGGTGCGTGCCGCGCTGGCGGTTATGGACCAGCATATAACAGCCCTGAATACACATGATGAGGAGGCGCTGGCCCAGACGCTGCATTTTCCACATGTCAGATTGAGCTCTGCCGGCTTGAAAATCTGGCCAATGGCGAGCAGCTATTTCGAAGATTTCCGTGCCCGTGCCGGCGGGAGCTGGCATCATTCAGCCTTCAATGATATCCAGATTCTGGCCGAAAGTGCCGAGAAAGTTCATCTGGATGCGGAAATAATCAGATTTGATGCGCAGAAGACTGTACTGACAAGGTTCCGGTCATTGTGGGTTATCACCTTTGAAGAGGGCAGGTGGGCGGCTAAAATGCGGTCTTCTTTTGCTGCTCTTTAAGAGGTTTTGTGCCAGAGACTGCGCGCAGCTTTTACCTGTTGCCGATTTAAATCTGGTTATCACTTAAAAGGAAGGTCAGGTGGGTTTCCGCCAGATTGCGCAGCTCATCAACAGTTGTGATCTGGCAGGTGCTTTTCCGGTTGCGCCATTTCATCTGCAGGGTTTTCCGGTTTAACGACAGGCCGGACTTACGGTTCACCAGCTCTTCTGGTATTTTGCTGAGGGCAATCGGGCTGCCGGAAAAGCTGACCTTATCCTCATCAAATGAAGCGACCAGCATCTGGCTTTTTTCTGCATTAATGATGAAAAAATTATTCAGCCGCTTGTCAGGCGAGACAGATTCACAATACAGACCGGTTGTCCAGCTGGCGTCAAGGGGCTGGTCTGATGTCTGTGCCGGGGCTGTTGCGGGCAGCACAAATAAGGACAGAACAGCAGGGATGAATATGCGCATGGCTTTACCTTATGCAGATCACAGGCCATGATAAACACAGCCATCCACTGGTTAAGATGTAAGAAGCTGGCACGGGCATTTCAAGATGCCTTCTTGTGCCTGAAACGCTGTGAAAGAGGAGAAAAGCCGTTCATGAATGCGGAAATCCGGGCCAGCCTTGCCCCAAAGGGCCATTTGCGTGCGGCGATAAATATGAGCAATTTTCTGTTGGTCTCCGGACAGGATGAAGATGGCCTGCCAGACGGGCTGTCACCGGATATGGCGCATGAAATTGCCAGGCGCATCGGCGTCAGCTGTGAGCTGATCCCCTTTGCCGGACCGGGGTTACTGGCAGATGCGGCGGGAGGTGATCTCTGGGATATTGGCAATATCGCTATCGAGCCGGAACGGGCCGCCGTCATTGATTTCAGCCAGCCCTATATCCAGATTGATGCGAATTTTTTGGTGCGGGAAGGCAGCGGGCTCAGCCGTAATGAAGAGATCAACAGGTCTGATGTGGACATTGTTCTGTATGGACGCAGTGCATATGATCTGTGGCTGAAAGAGAATTTCACGGCTGCCCGCTATCAACGCGCTCCCTCCATGGCCGAATCCATTGCAGCGTTTGAATCCGGGCAGGGGGATGTGCTGGCCTGTCTGAAACCCAAATTGCGCGATATGACAGCCGGTAATCCAGCCTATCAGATGATTGAGCCGCCTTTTACGGGCATCCGTCAGGCTGTGGGGCTGAATAGGGGGCATCCACAGGCGCTCGCCTTTGTGAATGAAACAGTCGCTGACTTGCTGGCATCGGGGTTTGTGGCAGACAGCCTGAGGCGGCATGGTGTTGATGATAAGCTGAGCCTACCCGGCTGAAGTAGGGCCAGTGAGGCGATGAGATGCTGCAAATGAGCCTACCGGGTAACGGCGCAACAACCTGCCAACAGCTTTGATGGGTCTGCATCTCGCCTCAATATACCCATCTAATCTTTGATGAAATTGCAACAAATCAGGTCATTCAATAAATGGATTACCATTTCCCTGAACATGAGTAACGCGACGGTTTTTTTCGCGTTCCCACGCGCTGACAGGATCTTTTTTATGCCAGCGCAGGAACATGGCGCGTTCATCTGCTGAAATCCTGACACCGTGGCGATCGCTCATATACGGCCATATTCTGGCGACATCGCCTTTTTGTCTGTCGCCAGGTTCAAAAATGCCTTTCCTGTGCTGAATTGGACAGGCTCCAAAGTTGCGGGGCTCACCTTTGATCTCTGCGTACCGTTTGTTACTGCGCAGAGCATTGACCTGACCAATAGCCGGCACAAGATTGTGAAGGTCAAACATCATGGCCTGAGCCTGAGGGTCGTGTTTCTCGCAATATTTACGGTTGTGGTTTGTCCAGCAGGAAAATTACCGCACAGGCATCAGAGATACCGGAACAACATGTTCCCATTCAACCCGCCCGGCTCTTTTGATGTGTTTGTGTGGTGCAACATACCCACAGTCTTTAGTGTCTGTTATCCTGCCGGATCCATCCTTATCCTTGTCACTTTGATAAAGGCAACCGCAGTAGAATGTGAGTATATTTCCTTCATAAATGATGTCATCAGCAGTATTTTTGGCATCCTTCCAGCTGGTTGCCGACTCTGCAAAGCCTAAGGTCTGGCAGCACAAAAGCAAAAGTGTGGCGAATGCTATGACCCTCATAACATAACGCTACCACTTTGAGGGTATTTAGTAAAGTTCTACTCAATTCTTCCGTGTTTATCCCTGGATGTGCAGGCAGGCTGATTGATGAGACCCCGGCTGAGCGTTAGAACAGGCAGTTAAACAAAAGCTGGTGCAGGCGCCCGGCGCGGGCCTGAATGCTTTTCAGCAGTCGTTTTTCCTGAGGGGCCAGAAGCGCAGGGTCTATGGATGTGGTGGCGGGGCGGCCGGCGGCAAGATCTGTGATTTGCTGGCGCAGGATAAGCCGGATACAGAATTGCAAATCTTCAGAAAGCTGCAGAATTTCTGGCGGCACCGTGCCGGTGGTAAAAATATCCGCAGCACGTCTGGCGCCGTTACGCGTATCAATGCTTCTAGAGATTGCCAGTACGCGCAAGGTTTCAGTAATTGGCAGCAGTAAGTGAAGCTTCAGATTAAAGCGTCCATTTTCGGTCTTCAGGCCACCAAAGATGGTCGTGCCTGCGCTGTGGTTCTGTACATTGCGGGCCAGGCTTTTCAGGAAATCATGCTGGCCATCAACAGATATCCTGATATGGTCCTGCAGCTGGTCTGCCAGCCCAAATTCACCACATACAGGCTGATAGTCAAAAAAGATATCCACGCTGAGCATATCTTCAGCCCGGCCATGCGTGACCCACTCACTGATGGTCTGTTTCCAGCCTGAAAGTGGCTTGCACCAGCGAGCAGATGAAGACATCACGCCGCCAGTGCAATAGGGTATCCCCGCCGCATCCAGCCTTTCAGCGATGGCCTGACCAAATGTCAGAAACCAGTCAAGAGCAGCCTTTCTTTCAGCATCTGTGGCCGTATCCGGCATATCGTCAAAAATCAGCGCATGATCCTGGTCAGGGGCCAGCAACGATTCATTCCGTCCGCCTGAGCCCAGAATCAATAATGACCAGGACAGCGGGGCGGGGCCAAGTTCAGCTTCAGCCAGTTCAGCAGCCTTTCGCATCGCTGCCCGGTATTGGCCAGAAATCACAGCAGCGATATCATAAGATGCGATGCCTTCAGCCTGGAGCGAGGCAGATAAGGACGGCAGACCAGCCAGAGCGGCACGCATATCAGCAGCACTGCCTGCGCCGGACAGCTCATCGCCAATGATCATTGCTTCTGTAAGGCGTTGGCGGGTGAGATCACGCACCGATATCCAGCCTGCCAGCCTGCCTGTTGCGTCTGTCACGCCCAGATGGCGAATATCATGGGTGTGAATCCGGCCAAGAGCAATATGCAGATAATCATCAGCAGATACAGTGATCACAGGGGCAGACATGATGTTGTGGAGCGGAATATCTCTGGCCCGCACAACCGCATCAGTCGGCAGGGCCATACAGCGCACAATATCCCGTTCTGAGGCAATGCCAGCTATCTGGTCAGGGCCCGTGCCAATAAATACGCAATCCAGCCGCTGCTCGCTCATCAGACGGGCCGCATCCAGGACGGTCTGGTCTGGTGAGATGATATGAGGCGGGCTGTGCATGATTTCAGATACGCGGTGGCTGTAGGGAAACGGGTCAATACGGGCAAGGCGCGTCTGGTTCATGGTTGTTTCCGGAGCTGCAGCCACATCCACCCAGCCTGCTTTTGTGGTGGCCAGACGCTGATCATCAAGGCTGGAGACGGCGCGCCTGGCATCAGCAAGGGTGGTGATGTTGCTGGCCTGTAAATCAGGTAACAAGGCACAGAATAATGCGGCCGTCATGCGGGCATCACCAAGGGCGGTATGGCGCCCATCACCGCTGATGCCGTAATGTGCAGACAGGCTGTCCAAATCCCCCATCATCAGCATGGTGTCACGGCCAAGAATTAAGGTTGCCAGCTGGCGCACACATAAAGCTGGTCCCGGCTGCCAGTCGAGCCCGTGCCGGTCAGCCTCTGCGGCGATTACGGCTAAATCAAAACCAATATTATAGCCGATAATCACCTTGTCTTTTACAAGGTCACGAAACCCCGGAAAGACGACCTGAAATACTGGTGCGGTCGCCACATCGGCATCTGTCAGGCCATGAATTTGTGTGCTGGAAGAAGGAATTGGCACAGTCGGGTTCACCAGCTGATCGATACTGACGGAGGCATCAAACGGGCTGATACAGCCGATTTGGATAATACGGTCAGTTGCGGTCACAAGGCCGGTTGTTTCCAGATCAACACAAATCAGGCTGAGCTGATCAAGAGGGACTGTGGCAAGGCTGGGCATAGACAGGTTCCAGAATGTTTCGATGAAGCCGAAGTGATATGCTTTTCAGCAGGTTAGCATCCTTTGCTGAGCCTGTCGAAAGTCAAGCTGTTATCTGATGCTGAAGAATTAATAAGCTGTCTTCATATTTTGATTGACTGATTTAAAAACTGGTTTCAGTCTCTGAGGATCAGGGATGAGATCGGCAGCAAGAGACGACACTTTATGGGCTGTAAAGGGGATAGACCATGGATGATCTGAACAGCGATGATTTGAATGGCGGCGTATCTGCAGAAAAAATTGGCCGTGCCAAGCGCGGCGGTGGGCGGATGGCGCGTCATAAGGTGCGATCTGCGCCTCTGGCAGCCGATGTAAAGCCGGTTCGCCCAGGGCTGTCCGGCGGTCAGTACCGACCATTGACAGATGCGCAAATCGCCCAGATTGAACAGACAATTTACCAGATTCTGGACGAGATTGGTTTATCCCAGGCTCCGGAAAGCGGTATCGCCTATATGAGCGCGTTTGGCGCGCAGGCAGGGGAAGACGGGCGGGTCCGGTTCAGCCGCGAAGTGGTCGATAAAGCCTTATCGCTGGCGGCAAAGGATATCACTTTGTGCGGGCGCGATGCCCAGTTCGATTTGCATCTGACCGGTACGCGTGTGCATTACGGCACAGCCGGGGCGGCGGTGCATCTGGTGGATATCAAAAATAACCAATATCGTGAATCCCATCTGGCCGATATTTATGATGCGGCCCGTATTGTCCAGCAGATGGATAATATCCATTTCTTCCAGCGGCCAATGGTGGCAAGGGATATTCCGGACCCGGCTGCGCTGGACCTGAATACGGTTTATGCCTGTATCAAGGGCACAACAAAACATATCGGGACCAGCTTTACCGAAGCTGAATTTGTTGCCCCGGCAATGGAAATGTTGCATGAGGTGGCCGGCGGCGAAGCAGCATGGCGGGCCCGGCCGTTTGTCTCTAACTCCAATTGTTTTGTGGTCCCGCCTTTAAGGTTCGCAACCGAAAGCTGCCTGGTCATGGAAGAGGTGGTTAAAGCAGGTATGCCTGTATTACTGCTTTCCGCAGGGCAGGCTGGCGCAACGGCCCCTGCGTCAATTGCCGGGGCGGTCGCACAGGCTGTGGCAGAGGTTCTGGCCGGGCTTGTTTATGTGAATGCAATGGTTCCTGGCCATCCGGCGATTGCCGGGACCTGGCCGTTTGTGTCTGATTTGCGGACCGGGGCGATGTCAGGCGGGTCTGGTGAGCAGGGCTTGCTGACCGCGGCCTGTGCCCAGATGCTGCAGCATTTCGGCCTGCCCGGCGGGGCAGCGGCTGGTATGGCAGATGCCAAGATGCCGGATGCGCAATCAGGCTATGAGAAAGGCTCCACCCTTGTTATGGCCGGCCTGTCAGGGCTGAATATGGTGTATGAGGCAGCCGGTATGCATGCTTCATTAATGGGGTTTTGTCTGGAAAGCCTGGTGATCGATAATGATATGCTCGGCCAGTGCCTGCGCTGTGTACGCGGGGTCGATGTGGGGGCAGATAACCTGAGCCTGGATGTGTTCCGTGATGTCTGTATTGACGGGCCGGGCCATTATCTGGGCCATACACAGACCTTATCGCTGATGCAGTCTGAATATATCTATCCTGATTTGTCTGACCGCTCCAGCCCGAAGGAATGGGAAGAGCTGGGCAAACCGGTTCTGGTCGAAGGGGCTGCGGCAAAAGTGGCAGAGATTTTAGGCAAAGGTGATAACGGGGTCCTGGCAGCAGATGTGGATGCCCGCCTGCAAGACCGGTTCGAGCTGTTATTATAAGAGGGTGAGTGGGAGAATGCTTACCATGTGGCAGGTTTATAGACAGGCGGGCCTGTTAAACCCATCCACATAGAGGGTTGTTCGCATGGTGTCCTTTTTTATATCTGTTGAGGCTTTCCCTTTTGTAAAAAACGGAAGCCCCCGTCGCCGGGGGCCCGCAACCCCGGAACGATATCACGAGGTAGGATGGCTACAGCCTACACCTCTTTGTTCTTTTCGTTAAGTTTTAAACAGCTTAGGGATGTAGAGCGGGGGTGTTCTTTTTCAATACGTGATCTGTCTTGCTGAACAAACCGCATAGGGGTGACAATCGGTCTCAAGGCGGCAGGGGTTGATGCCTGGCGCGCGGTGCGGTAAGACAGGTTCAGTATCAGTGACTTTCCATCGGGGGAGATAACCATGGATCCAACAATCGGCCTGTTTCTGGTGATCGGCTTTCCGCTGATCTTATGCATCTTGATCTGGGCGTTTGGCCGCGCTTCTGTGGAGCCTGAGTAAGATTTAGATCAAAGTTTAAGACCAAACGATAAGAAAGCAAGTGACCCAAAGCGGGTTTGGGCCTGCTTTTTTTATGTTTTTTCGGTGTGGGAATCAAACTGGCGTAAATTTATCAGCCGCAGCAAAGGCAAGGGTGACGCATTTATGCCGGTTCTTGATCGCGCGCACAGGAATAAAAGCCTCTATATCTGCTGAAAACCCGTCCGGGCGGTATTCTGTGTCTGCCTTCAGCCAGTCTGTGAGGCTGTCATACAGGCCGGGCAGGGTGGTTATATCACGGCCCACAACCGTATTCAGCCAGAGGCCCGCGCCCGCCTCACATAGCGCGCAGCCTTTGGCTTCGGCATGGGCATGGGTAATGGTGCCATCCGTGACTGTAACGCTGGTGCGGATACGGTCACCACAGACCGGATTATTGATTTCTGCTGTATGGGTGGGTGCGGTTAAGGCAGAAGTGCTGCGTACCCCCCTGGCAAGGGCAAGAAGCTGATCCTGATAAAGTGACTGCATCGGCCGGCTTTGCCCTCGGGTAGTTTTGGTTTTGTGCTGTGTTGTGCCTTATTCAGCAAACATCAGCATGTAAATTGCCCCGCAGGCACATAGGTAAGTCAGGATCACCGCCCAATGCAGAGAGTGATATTCATTTTCCTCTGGAACGCCAGCTGGCAGGTCTTTGTTGCTTCCCATAAGTCAATCCCCCGAATATGAGAACAGTAAAATCTGTCTACAGATATACAAGAATAGGGCCCCCTGCCGCAAGAGCAGGAGGCCACAGTTTTTTCAAAGAAAAATCAGG